>JANXWU010000018.1 GCA_025350985.1 Spartobacteria bacterium
TCCAGCCAGCCGTGCGCGAAGACGGCGGCGAAGAGGGCATCGGTGAGATAGCGCAACGCGCCGACGGGGAAGGTGCCGGAACCGCAGGCGGGATCGCAGGCTTTGATGGCGAGGATGATCTCGGGCGACTTCGGCGTGAGCCCGCCGTTGGCAATGGTGTAGCAGAGTGGCTCCAGCGCGCGGCGGATGGTGGGCAGGGAAAGACCGGGCCGGGTGTAGAAGGTGCCCGCGCCTTTCCGCGTGCCCCCCCAGCGAACGAGATACCATTCGCCCGGCAGGATGAGACGACGCACGAGCAGGCGGGCGGCGGTGTCGAGATTGCGCTCGTATTCCAGCGCGGCGGCACCACCACGGGCGCGCGGCCTTTTCACGAGGCCGGCTTTCTCCGCGCCTTTGCGTGCCCAAGTGTGCGCCCGCTGCATGGCTGCTTCGCGCGCGGGTTGCGCTTCGGCGGGTTCGGATTCGGCGACGACTTCGGTGGCCTCCACCTCCTCGGCGAGCGGGTCTATTTCTTCGTTCGCGTCGTCGTCGTCGCTTTCGCTCTCCGTTTCTTCGGTTTCTTCCTCGCCGCCCGCTGCTTCCTTCGCAGCTTTTTTGAACGCCTCGAACAAGCCTTTCAGCGCAGCGTCGTCCATGCCTTCGAGCCGTGCGAGCGGCAGCGCGGGCTCATTGCCGATCGCGAGGAAAAGCACCGCGCCTTCGGCCTCTCCGACGGAGCGCAGTTCGTAGTCGAGCAAGCCTTCGTAGAGGATGCCGATGTATTCCGAGGAGAGGTCGGAGAAATCCACGGGCACGGTGACGAGCGCGCGCCCGCGGCCCTGGCGGATGGCGACGCGCGTGCGGGTGAGGAGCTGGAGGATTTCCCAGACTTCGCGGTCGGGCATCGTGGGATGCTGGGCATCGAAGCAGGCATTCTCGAAGACCCAGATGGCGCGGGAGATGCCGTCGGCGCTGTCCTTTTCTCCCGGCGCGAAAAGCGTGCCGCCGTAAGCGAGGAGCGGAAGCTCGGGGTGCGGAGAGCCGAAGTAGATGAGGCGGAACAACGCGAGGAGACGCGGCCACGCGCTGTAACGGTGCGCGAGGCGTTCGGCCTTGCCGCTGCCGGCGCTGCGATCCAGCTCGGCAAGCAGTCCGGCGAGGCTGTAACCGGTGAAGTATGCGCCGTGGCTGCGTGGGAGGAGATCGCGGGCCTCGGCGAAGAAGCCGAAGACAAGACGCATCATGACCCGGCACGCGGCGACGTAGGTGTCGGCGGGTGCGGGCGGATTTTCGAGGGCGTTGAGGAACGGGCCGTGGCTCTGGATGAGGCGCTCGACGGCGGTGCGGACGCGCTCGCCAAGCATGGCGGAGAGTTCGGCCTGGCCTTTGCGCGAATCGACGATGCCGCGGAGGAGCGGGCTGAGTTTGCGCCCCGTGATGTCCTCGACCGGAGTAAGCGCGGCGGGCGAAAGCAGGATGCGCAGGGCATCGAGCTGCAGTCCGGCGCGGCCTTCGACAAGCCAGAGTGCGGCGTCGCTCTCGCACCACGCGTGGGTGTCCGCGCTGGCCCAGATGAGGCGGAGCTGGTGGCCATTGCTCAGGACGGCGAGTGGCTCGTTGCGGGCGCGCAGCCATTCGAGGACGCGGGCGACGGCGCGCCGGCCGTGGCCGACGCCGAGGCGGGGTTCCGGGGTGGTGAATACCGGGAGGCGGCGTCCATTCGGGCCGTCCCAGACGTGGGCGGGTTTGACGGCTTCACCGGTGATCGAGCGATTGGTCCACGACGCATCGAGGCGGCGGTTCCAAGTGCCGCCGCTGGTGCCGTCGAGGCCGCACGCGACTTCCAGAAGCACGGTGAGGACGCGGGTGCGCGCGTCGGTTTCTTCCGGTGAGGCAGCGAGATCGGTCAGCGCACCGCGAAGCTGTTCGAGCGCCCACGAGGAGAGATCGCGCTCGGGGGCTTGGGGGAAGTGTTCGCTGAGACGCTTTTCATCGAGCAGGAAACCGCCATGACGGAGGCTCGCCCACCAGGGATGGGATTCGGGTGCGGCGCTCACGGGATGCGCACCTCCAGGGCGACGGGGAAGATTTGGGCATCACTGCTCATGGCGTAACGACGCGGCAGAAGATTGCGCGTGATGCGCTCGCGCTCGACGCCGAGCAAGGCGCGGAGCTGCTCGTAATGCACCGTGCGGTGGCGGAGTTCCGCTTCGAGGTTTTCCTTCCCTTGCAGCATCGCGCGGCGGTCTTCCTCGAAGAGCGTGAATTGCGCGAGGGCGGTGTCGGCTTCGGCGATTTCGCGCCGCAGCTTTTCGACGGTGTTGTCGGCGATGAGTTTGGAGACTTCGCCCTGTCGGGAATTGTAGCGTTCCATCTCTGCGGCGATGGCGGCGGCGCGCTGGCTTTCGAGTGTGGATTTCAACCGGATGCCGAGGCTGCGCTGCCAGTCGGCGAGGAATTTCTTCACGTCGTCTTCGATGTCCGGCCACCATTCGCAGACTGTGGTGGTGTCGGACTCAGCGGCGGCGCCAGTCACGCTGGCGCTCCATCCCGCGGCGCTGCGGTGAGGAAGTGGCTTGCCGAGCGCGCCCTTTTTCACCGGGAGCGCGAGCGTGCGAACCCAATGGTGGAAGGTTTCGCGGAGATCGTTGACGGCGAGTTCCTCTATTGTGAGCAGGACCACGGCATCGGTCCCGGCGGGGACGCCGCCGCGGCGCACGAGCCAGCGGTTTTTCGCGGTGTCGGAGAAGCGGAGTCGGCTGAACGTGGCGAAGGTTTGCTGGAAGATCGGATGAGCGAGATGTAGTAGCAGCGTCTCGCGCTCGGGACGGAAAACGGGGCGGCCGTTCGCGAGCGTCTGGATGAAGTATTCCGGATCGAAGACGAGCGCCGGCAAGGCTCTCGTGCGCGGCAGGCGGATCGTGTCGTCCACGACAGCCTGCCAGTTTGGGGGAACTTCGCTGGCGAAACGCACGCGCTTCCCGTCGTCGCGAAACACGGTGCGCGGGAAGTTCATCGACATCGCCGTTTCGAGCGTGGTGCGGAGCGACGCCGGGCTGAGGTCGAGTTCGGCGGCGAGGGCATCGCGTCGGGCGCGTGCGCCGAGGTCGTCGTCGGCGAGAGGCGCAGGCGAGTCGTCCCTCGGCAACTCGGTGCGCTCGCGCATTTGTCGCGCACCGAGGTCGAGTTCCTTTTCGAGCCCGACGGCGTCTTCGCCCTGAATGAAACGGCGCTCGAACGCACGCTCGAAGAGTTCTCCCGTTGCACCAATGTCGTCGCGGATGGTTTCCAGCTTCTCCACGACGCGGGAGAGGAACGCGAGATCGAGGTCGTCGTCGGTGGCGAAGTGATGCACCACGACATCGCGGGCCTGGCCGTGTCGATCGAGACGACCGTTGCGTTGTTCGAGGCGGGCGGGATTCCACGGAATGTCCCAGTGCAGAAGATAACGCGCGGTTTCCTGCAAGTTGAGACCCTCGGACGCGGCATCAGTGGCAAGTAGCACGCGGACTTTCGCGGCGGGATCGTTGAACGCGGCCTTGATGTCGTCCCGCGCGGCGTCGCCCATATTGCCGGAAAGCGTGAGGAGCGCGCCGCTGTCCCCGAAATCGTCGCGCAGCCGCGCGTGCAGGTAATCGAGCGTGGTCTTGTATTCGGTGAAGACGATGAGGCGTTCGTCGTCGCGCCATGCGGTGCCGTTACGAAGCTTCGCACGAATCCACGCGGTCACGCCGTCGTAGCGGGCGTCCTCGGTGGGGTGCGATTCGAGCGAAAAGGGATTCAGGCCGAGGCCGGTCAGCGCAGCGTCCAGGTCAGCGATCTCGTTTTTCAGCGCGCCGAGAAACGGCTTCAGCCACAAACCAACGGTGTGAACCGCGTGCTGGTGTCGGCTCTCGGCTTCGGCGTCATCGCCCGTGTCTTCGCGCGCTGCCAGCTCCGCAGCCCGCGCACTCGCATCGGTCGCCGCGGCGTCGGCAGCGAGCGCCAGTTTGTAGCGATGCCACGACTCGGCGAATGTCCATGGGCAGGACAGCAGACGTTTGCCTAGGATTTCCACTGCGAAGGCGCCCACATGTTGACGCTGCTTTGTTTCGCCAGCGATGGCGCGTTTCACCGCGAGGCGAAACTCGTGGAATGCTTCGGAAAGTGCCTGCTCGCGTCCTCGCAGTGTAATCGGGACGGCGGCAAGGGATCGATCGCAGAAGCGGGGCGGGGTGATGCGTTCGTTGATCTCGCGCTTCAACCTGCGGACGTTCACCTCGCGGATCCGCTCGCGGTCACGTTGTGTCAGTTCCCCTTTTCGAGTGAACCTCACTGGATCTAGC
>JANXWU010000040.1 GCA_025350985.1 Spartobacteria bacterium
GCGCCGCCGTTTTTCTTGGAGTGATGAAGTGAAAAAACACGCGTGTCATTCCGACCGAAGCGCAGCGGAGTTGAGGAATCTGGAAGCCATGAACCCATGAAGGTCCGGAATTTTCCGACGTTCTTGTCGTGAATGGTTTCCAAATCCGACTTGAACCGGCGGTTCACTCCACTTCGCCCGGCATGGCACGCGGTTTTTTAAGCTGCACGGCTGCTGTTTTCGGCGAAGATGGCACTCCTCATGAAACCAAATTGCGTGACCTTGTTCCCGGTCGTTTTTCTGTTCACCGCGATCTTTTCAAAGGCTGATGATTTGCCATCGCTCGTCGATTCGGAGTTGACGCCGGCGAAAATCGCGTCGGGCTTCAAGTTCATCGAAGGGCCGGTTTGGCATCCGCTCGGTTTCCTGCTTTTCAGCGACATCCCCGCGAACACGATCTTCGAATGGCAGCCGGGTTTGGGCCGGCCGTCAGCCGCCACGGGAGCGGAGGGGGACTCGCCGTCCGCGAGCGTCGGCGCATTGAAAACGTATCGCACTCCCTCGGGCCACTCGAACGGACTCACGCTGGATCGTGAGGGGAGGCTGATCGCCTGCGAGCACGACCGCCGCGTCTCGCGCACCGAGAAGGACGGGCGCGTGGTCACGCTCGCCGATAAGTTTGAGGGCAAACGCCTGAACAGCCCGAATGATCTCGTGGTGAAAAGCGACGGCGCGATTTATTTCACCGACCCGCCGTACGGCCTGCCGAAAGGCTCGGAAGGGAAGGAACTCGATTTCAACGGAGTCTTCCGACTCGCGCCGGACGGGGCGCTTTCGGTCGTCGTGAAAGATTTCTCGCGCCCCAATGGCATCGCGTTTTCTCCGGACGAAAAAAAGCTCTACGTCGCCGATTCGGACGGAGCGTTGAATCACCTCCGCGTCTTTGAGGTGCAGCCCGACGGCACCCTGGCGAACGGGCGCGTGTTCGCGGAGTTGAAGGAGCCGGGGCAGCAGGGTGCGCCCGACGGCATCAAAGTCGATGAACGCGGAAACGTGATTTCCACCGGGCCCGGCGGCGTTTGGATTTTTTCCCAGGAGGGTAGATTGCTCGGAAAAATTCGTACGCCCGAAGTGCCGGCAAACGTGGCCTTCGGGGGTGACGACCGCAGGACGCTTTACATCACGGCGCGCACGGGGCTTTACGCCGTGATCCTGAAAGTGCCGGGCGCGGTGCGGCCGGCGCACTGACGGGAGTTACAGCGCGGAGGTTTTTGATTTCGGAAAATCCTCGGGCATCCACGCGGGCAAATCGGCAATTGCCGAACGCGCTTTTTCCGAAGTAGGAACTCCCCACGCTTGGAAAAACGGCCCGAGATTTTTCCCGGACTTCCGCGAAAAGCGGGTCATCCACTGGTCGCGCTTTTCGTCGTCTCCCTGCGGTTTTTCACTCGAGGGCAGCGCGCGATATTCGGCGAAGAGCTTCTTAAACATCTCCCAGCCAAAGGCCACGCGGAGTTGGTTGTACATGGTCAGCGCGAGGAACGGGTCGCTTTTCCATTTCTCAAAATCCGCACCGTCCGCGAGATATTTTTCCATCCGATTGGCAGCCGTTTCCGGCTTCATCGCGTCGTGTCCCTGACCGGCGGGCAGACCGCACACCGTCTCGCTGACGTAGAGTGAAAAGAGATTGCAAGTGACTTCTCCGGTGCCGGCAAAAGTCCAGTCGCCCTGCTGATGATTGTGGCCGAGTTCGTGGAAGTGGCCCCAGTCGCCGGCTTTCATTTTTTCCAGTGAGACAGCGTGCGCCGCCGCGTCGAGATGCGTCATGATCGGGTAGCCGCTGTGCATGTAGCCCGCGCTGATTTGCTCGTCGGCGACGATGCGCTCGGGACGTTTCCGTGCGCGCGGAATCGCGGCAAGATCGGCCTCCGCGTCGAGCACTTGATCCCAAAATTTCAACAGCGCCTCGGGATCGTCGAGCGCGCGGATTTCGTGCGAGGGCACGGACAAAATGATTTTGTCCGTCGCGAGTTCCGCCCAAGGGCCGGGCAGCGCACGGAGTTTTGCGCGCCATTCGTCCGGCTTGGTTTTTCCCAAAACAAAAAGCGGCGCGTCGATCGCTCCGGCGACCGTCACGCTGATCGTGCCGAGATCGCACTTCTCGGGGACCATCACGTAAACCAATCCGCCAAACGCGTTCGCCACGCTGGTCTCCGTTTGTTTCAACGAAAACTGCCGCGTGATTTCCGGCGCGCGCCGCCAGGTGTCCACGTTCCAAAGCCCGTCCGAGTGACAGCCGATGCGCGCGCCAAGCCCCTTGCCGCCTGCGTTCGCGGGCAGCGACACTTTCAAAATCGCTCCTGGCGCGGCGTAAAGTCCAAGGCTGTGCCAGCCGGGAACGTGCGTGTCGATAGCGACCGTCCGCGTCGCGGGATGCGCGTCGGCGGGAATGCTGCCGGGGAAATTTGCCGCCGCGGGGTGGGCCACGGTTTGCCCGACGGGCAGCGACTTGGTCATTTCGATTTGGAGGGTGAGCGCGAGCCTTCCGGCGACGTCGTCTTTTTTGATGGGCTTTTTCGATGACGGGACGGCGGCGGTCGCGGCCTGTGCGGCCAGCGCGCGCAGCTTCGGGAGAAAAGTTTTGTCCTCCGGCGGCAGCGATTGCGCCACGAGGGTGAGCGTGGATGCGGCCTGCGTCGCGTCGGCGGCAGGCAGTTTCGTTTTGCCTGCGAGTTGCCCCCCTACCGCCGCGAGCGCACGCCCCGCGTGCGAAAGTTCCGGTGGAAGGGTCGTCGCAAATCCGTCTTTTGATTTCTCCACGGTGCCGCCGGTGATGACGAGGCCGCACGGGATGAGCAGGCGATTCGCCATCAAATCGGTTTTCAATTCCTTGCCCGGATTGAGTTGCGCCCAGCCCCAGCCGGTCGAGGCGGTGATCAATCCGCCGCCGCCGCTCACAAACTTCCACAGCGGCAGCACGTCCTGCTCGTTGATGGCGTGCGCGCTGATGATGACGACGCGCGCGCCCGTGAGTTTCGCCACGTCGCCGTCTTCGGCGTCGATGTTTTGTGTTTTCAAAAAGTCGGCCAGCCCGCGCTCGCGACACACGACGACGCGACCCGGCAGTTTCGCATTGGCGGCCCAGCGGATGGAGTTGAGGAAAAACTTTTGCGTGTCGGCACTGAGGCTTTTGGGGTTGAGATAACTGGTGTGGCCGAAAGCCACGACGCGCCCGAGGCCCGCTCGCGCGGCGGCGACCACCGGCTCTCTCGCACTACTTTTCAAACCGCCGACGACCACCGGAAAAGCCTGGTCGCCGAAGACGGAGAGCGAACCGGGCAGACCCGGCGCGCTGATTTCCGGCACGCCTTCGATGAGGGCGGCGCGGTCGGGATTTTCGGCGGCGACGGACCGCGCTAGTGCCGCCAGACCAAGGAGAGCAAACCAAAAGTGACGAGGGGAATTCATGGAGATGAACAGATTTCCAGAAAATCAATTTGGTCAAGTTGTTTGAAGGTTTAACGAAACCGACGAATGCCTGCGAGAATGCAGATGGAGGCTCGATGGCCGTCACAGGCAAGATCCCTGTGCTCTCCGGCGCGCGAATGCCCCGCGTTTTCCCGCGGGTCGCGTGCGGGCGTTGCATCGCGGCGGGTTCGCGTTTAGCAATCTGGCTCCCGCCGCCCAATCCGATGCGTCGCTAAAAAAATGCCAGAATCCGCCATCTTGGAGCCGTCCGTGCCGGCGCGAAATCTCGACCCGATCCGCGCGCGCGCGAAGTTTTTTTTCGAGGGCGCGCGCAAGTTTTTCATCAAGGGCGTGACCTACGGCACTTTCAAGCCGGACGCGGACGGGTTCATGGTCAACACGCCGGAGAAAGCGCGGCGCGACCTAGCGATGATGCGTGAAATCGGGATCAACGTCGTGCGCGTTTACACCCGCCCGCCGAGATGGTTTCTCGATCTCTGCGCCGAGCACGGCATTCGCGCGCTGGTCACGCTGTGGTGGGGGCAGAATTTTGATTTCCTCGACACCGGGCGCGAGCGCCGCCGGGTCGTGGATAAAGTGCGCGCGGATGTGCGGGCGAATGCGGGTCATCCCGCGCTCTTCGGCTATCTCGTCGCGAACGAAATCTCGAGCACGATGACGCGTTGGTACGGGCCGGATCGCGTGCGCGAATTTTTGGAGAAATTGATTCGCGTTGGGCGGAAGGAAGACCCGCGCGTGCTGTTCTCGTACGCCAGTTTTCCGCCGACCGAATATCTCATCCCGACCAACGCCGACTTCCTGACCTACAACGTCTATCTGCATCGGCAGTTGGATTTTGACCGCTACCTCGCACGACTCCAAAACCTCGCGGAGGACAAGCCGCTCATCATGGGCGAATTCGGGATGGACACCCTGCGGCACAGTGAGGACGAGCACGCGGAGATGATCGGCTGGCACATCGAAAGCGTCGTGCGCGCCGGGCTGGCGGGGACGTTTGTGTATGCGTGGACGGACGAATGGCACTGCGGCGGTTTCGAGATCACGGACTGGAAATTTGGCATCACGACCGACGAGCGCGCGCCGAAGAAGGCTTATCACGTCGTGAAGGAATTGTTCGCGGGCGAACGCTCGCTGGCGAGTCGCGTCGCGCTGCCGAGCTACCCGCGCGTGTCGGTGATTGTGTGCAGTTACAACGGCGGCAAGACGCTCAAGGACTGCCTCGAAGCGCTCGACCAGTTGAACTATCCCAACTTTGAAATCGTGCTCGTCGATGACGGGTCGAAAGACAACACACGGGAGCTGGTCGCGGCGTTTGAAAAAAATCGGCTGGGGAGCGCATGCGCCTCGCGTGCTGGTTTGGGCGCCTCGCCCAAACAATCTTTCGGTGACGCGGCATCGGAAAAAGTTCACGAAGGCGAGGCGCGTGCGCTCCCCGGCTTTCAAAACATCGTCCAGAAAAACATGGGTTTGAGCTTTGCGCGCAACGTGGGCGCGCGCGCGGCCACGGGCGAGATTTTCGCGTACACCGATTCCGACTGCATGCCCGACCCGGACTGGCTTTATTACCTCGTCGGCACTTTGCTCAGTGGAAATTTCGCCGGCGTGGGTGGTCCGAATATTTCGCCACCGGCGGCGAATTGGATTCAAGCCGCCGTCGCCGCCGCGCCGGGCGGGCCGAGTCACGTCCTGCTCACGGATGTCGTGGCCGAGCACATTCCCGGCTGCAACATGGCTTTTCATCGCTGGGCTTTTGAGAGCGTGGGAGGGTTCGATCCGGAATATCGCAAAGCCGGCGACGACGTGGATTTTTGTTGGCGGTTGCAGACGAGCGGCGGTGTCATCGCCTTTTCGCCGAGCGCGATCGTCTGGCATTACCGGAGGTTCACGCTCGATGCTTTTCGCAAACAGCAGGAAGGGTACGGCGAAGCGGAGTCGATGCTGCGGTTCAAGCATCTCATTTTTTTCGGCCCGACTGGGACGGCGAAATGGAAAGGCCAAATCTACGGCGCGCCCCGCTTCACCTGGCTGCTGAACAAGCCGACGATCTACCACGGCGTGTTCGGCGAAGGCTTGTTCCAGTCCATTTATCCCGCCGCGCAATCCGAAGTCGCCGCGTATCTGAGCTGCATCGAATGGGTCGTGCTGACCGCGCTCGTGTTCCTGCTCGCCATCGCGTTTCCGGCGCTGCGCATCGTGCCGTATCTCATGTTCGGCGGTACGTTTCTGGTCGCGCTCTCGTACATGATGAGCGCGCGCATCGAGCCGAAGTTCGACACGATTCCCGCGCGGCTGCTCGTCGCTTTTCTCGCCCTCATGCAGCCGCTGGGCCGCGGTTGGGCGCGCTATTTTACCTGGCTGAAATTCAAGCGCACGCCGCAATCCGTCATCGCTCATCCCGAGGAAAGTCTCGCGCCGGCCAGCCATCGCGGCGGCATCACGAAGCTGGAATTTTGGAATGAAGCCGGCGTCGGTCGCGAGAAGCTGCTCGCCGAAACGGTCGCACTCATCGAGGACGAGGGCTGGCGATATTCCGCCGACACGGGTTGGAAAAATTGGGACGTGCAAATCTACGGCAACTTCTGGTGGTCGATCACGCTGCGGTCCGTCACCGAATATCATGGCGGCCCGAAGTGCTACACGCGCGTGCGACTCAGCTACAAACCGGTCGCGACGACCACCCTCGCAAACCTGCTCGCGCTCGCGCTGCTCTTTTACAAATTCGTCACGTCGCTCCACACGACCGCGATCACCTGGCCGCTCCTTTTCAACCGCCTCGCGCACGCCGACTTGGTGAATCGCTCGCTGCAAATCATCTACGCGGTCTGGCTGCTCATGCTTTGCTGGCGCGCGTGGCAGCTCAAGCGCCGCGTCGCCGACCTCGTGCTCGTCGCCGCGCAGCGCAGCGGGCTGGCGCGGGTGTCGGGTAAAAACTTGCGCGCGCAAAGTTGAGGCGGATTGATTTTTTAACGCAGAGACGCGGAGGAAGAATTGGAACGCAAACCAGTTTGTTTCTCGGAAAAATCTTCGTCTTTTCCGCGCCTCTGCATCTCCGCCGTTGAATTATTTCGATGAGTCTTTTCACCCGCGACTACGACTACGAATTGCCCGCCGACCTCATCGCCGACCGGCCCGCGCCGCGCCGTGAGGAGGCGCGGATGATGGTGCTTCATCGCGACACGCAGACAATCGAACACCGGAGGTTTGCCGACTTCCCGGCGTTCCTGCGCGAAGGCGATTTGGTCGTGCTCAATGACACGCGCGTCGTGCCCGCGCGCGTCTTTTCCGACGACGGAAAAATCGAGCTGCTTTTTCTCGAAGCAGTCGGAGCAAGCTTGTGGAAGTGCATGGTGCGGCCCGGTCGAAAGATGCGCCTGGGCGACACGGTGACAGTCGGCGGCGACGAAGGCTGCGTCATCGAAATCCTCCCCGACGGCGAGCGGATCGTGCAGTTTTCCGGGCCGGTTGATTTCGAAAAAGTCGGGCGTCTCGCGCTGCCGCCGTACATGAATCGCGAGGCCGACGTCGCCGACGCCGAGCGCTATCAAACCGTGTTCGCGCAGGCACCCGGCGCGATCGCCGCGCCGACCGCCGGATTGCATTTCACGCCGGAGATTTTGGAGAAAATTCCGCACGCCTTTGTCACGCTGCACGTCGGCGTCGGCACGTTCAAACCGGTGCAAGCCGAAAATCTCGCCGGACATCCGATGCACTCCGAGCGCTTCGTCATCCATGAAAACGCGGCGGCAAAAATCAACGGCGCACGTCGGGTCGTGGCCGTCGGCACGACGACCGTGCGGGTGTTGGAAAGCGTGGCTTCGGGGAAATCAAAAACCGAACATCGAACTCCGAACATCGAACATCGAACATCGAACGATGCGATTTCCACCTCTTCCGTTCGAGGTTCGGAGTTCGATGTTCGATGTTCGATGTCCAATCCGAGTTCTCTTGCTCGCGGAACCCTTCAAGCCCGCGAAGGCACCACCAACATCTTCATCCACCCGCCTTTTGATTTCCGAGTCGTCGGCGCGCTGCTCACCAATTTCCATCTTCCGCGCTCGACCTTGCTGATGCTGGTCAGCGCATTTGCCGACCGCGAGTTTGTGCTGCGCGCGTACGCCGAAGCCGTGCGCAAACGATACCGTTTCTATAGCTACGGCGACTGCATGTTCATCGTGTAGGAGGCGGGAATCTGGAACTCAGGAAATCAGGAAAAGAAGTTTTTGATTCACGCAGTTTTCCTGAGTTCCTGAGTTCCAGATTGATTTTCCACGGTCCACCAGAAGAGCGTCGCCGCCGCGTCGCGTTTCCTTTGCACTTATGGAAACGAATCAAAGTCAGCGCGCGGGAGAAAATCGTTCGGTCTGGGACGCGGCTTATCCGAACTCCGCGCTTTCGCCGTTGCGCGAAAATATCCAAGCCGATGTCTGCATCGTCGGCGCGGGCATCGCCGGTTTGTCGGTCGCGTATCTTTTGAGCCGCGTGCGGAAATCGGTCGTGGTGATCGACGATGGATTGATCGGCAGCGGGATGACGGGGCGGACGACGGCGCATAATGCATCGTGCATTGGAATGGCGCGGAAAAATCCTGGGACTGCCCCTGTCATGGCTCGCGCTTCGATGCGATGGGGCGGGTGATGAACGGCCCCGCCACCTCCGACCTTGCGCCGATTGAGCCGGAGTAAG
>JANXWU010000080.1 GCA_025350985.1 Spartobacteria bacterium
ACCTCGTAGCGCAGCGAGGCGACGCCGCGGTTCGCGAGCTGGCCGATACCGTCGTGCTGCTCGTGCAGCCCGAGTCGGGCGATGAGTTGCAATGGGAAAAAGCCGGCTTGCTGGAAATCGATCTTGACCAGGCGGCGAAGGCAGCCGCCGATCTCACGCGGGCGCTGAAGCTGCCGGAGATCGGCAAGTGGAAGGACATCGCGCAGCTCGGTCTGCTCCGCCTGCTTTACCAGGGCGAAAAATACAAACAGCTCCTCGACTCGTTCAAGGCCGGCGCGAAAGATCTCTCCCCCGATGCGCGGCCGGAGGCGACGCTGCTGGCGGCCAACTCGAATCGCCAACTCGGCCAGCACGAGGCGGCGCGCGAGCTTTACGATCAAGTCGTGCGCGAGTATCCCAACTCGATTTACGCGAAGGAGGCGCAGTACGAACGGCTCGTCAGTCTCTACGCCGCGAACGACGCGGGTCTTGGGAAGGCGGTGGACGATTTTCTCGCGCAAAATCCGGAATCGGAAAAGCGCGATCAGATCGTGTTGATGAAAGCCGAGGCGCTGTTCAAGGCGCACGACTACGCCGCCGCCACGCCGGTTTATGCCTCACTGCAAAAAGCGCGGCTGCTGTCGAACCTGCGCGCGGACGCGCTGTTCAAGCTCGGCTGGTGTTACTCCGAAACCCAGAAATCCGCCGAGGCGATTCTGGTGTACACCGATTTTCTCAATCTCTATTCGACGAACAAACTCGTCCCCACCGCGATGGCCCAGCGGGCGCTGGCTTTCCAGCAGGAGAAAAAATTCGGCGAGGCGTTGAGGGATTTCGATATGCTCATTGCGAAGTTTCCGAGCGCGAAGGAACGCGAACTCGCCCTCCAGCAAAAAGCACTCCTCCTAGGCCAGCAGCAGGATAACGCCGGCATGTCCGTCGCGTTCCAGCAATTGCTCAAAGATTACCCGAAAACTCCCGCCGCCGGGCAGGCGAACTACTGGATCGGCTGGGCGGCCTACGAGGCGAAGGATTACAAAAGCGCCATCGCGCCTCTCGACGCGGCGCGCAGAGCCGACAAGGAGCAATTCTTCGAGCGCGCGTCGCTGCGCATTTTGCTCGCCAACTACAACCTCGAGCAGCGGGACGAACTCGCCGCCGGGGTGGACAGCTACACCAAGTCCGGCAAGGACAAACCGCCCGCGCAAATCCTGCGCTGGCTGGGCCTGAGATTCCTGACCGACAAGGAATTCGTCCGAGCCGAAAAATATCTTGCGATGCTGGCCGCGCGCGAAGGTGACGCGACCGCCGATGACTGGCTGAATCTCGGGCGCGCGCAGGCGGGCGCGCAAAAGTTTGCCGAGGCTGTGAAGTCGTTTCGCAATTATCTCGAAGTCGTCAGCGAGCCGTTTCCAAAATCGATCGGGCTGCTCGCGCTCGGCGAGGCTCAACTTGGTTTGAGACAATTCGACGACGCGCAGAAAGCCGCCGACCAAGCCTGTGCTCAACCCGAAGGCGTTCTCAATGCGCAAGGCCGGATGCTCTCCGGCGACATCGAAAGCGCGCGCGGAAATTTTGAAAAGGCGGCGAAAGTTTTCCGTAGCATCGCCGTGATCATCGACGATCCCGCGCTCACGCCGCAGGCTTTGGAAAAGGCTTGGGCGGCGCTGAAGAAGGCCGGCAATGACAAGGACGCCGCCAAGGTTCTGAACGAGTTGCAGTCGAAATATCCCGAGTATCAACTTCGCGCGGCAGCGAAGCCGTAGCGCCGCCCTGCCGCGAAACGAGTTGACGGCTGCGCTGCGAGGATAGCCAATGTCGGCTCGATGAGTGGCAGCGAACAAGGCGGCGCCGCAGGTGAACTGAGGACTTCAGTATCGACAACGTTCGCGCCCTTTCGGTGGGAATTTTTCTCCAAACCCCGCCAGCCGTTCATTGGCCTTGTGCTCTGCGCCGTGCTGGGAGTTGCCGTCGCGGATCGCTGGCCAATGGATCTCGCGCCGCTTCTCGCCTGGGTCGGCGTCGGCGCATTGCTCTCGACGCTGATCCGCAAAACCGGGTTCGCACTGGCGTTTGTGGCCTGCGCATTTTTTGCGCTGCACACGTTGAATTTTCATCACAGCGCTGGCCGCGAACTCTCTCTCGCCTTTTCCTCCGCGCCAAAAAGTGTCCGCGTCATCGGCATCGTGGCTGAAGAGCCCGCGCAGAAGCCCGCGCCGACTCGCTTTCTGCGCGCGCATTTTCCACTGCGTCTCGAAAGCATCTCCATCGACGGCGCGGCACCGCGCGCGAGCAGGGCAAAAGTGCTCGTGAAATGGCACGGCGTCGCGCCGCATTACGGCGATCGCGTCGAAATTCGCGGGGCCGCGCTGCTCGTTCCCGCGACACGCAATCCCGGTCAGTTCGATTACACCGCCTATCTTCATCGCGTTGGAATTTACTGCGAAATCGAAACGCAATTTCCCGAAGACGGACGCGTGGTCGGCTCGGGTCACGGAAATCCAGTCATCGCTTTTGCGTTAAAATCGCGGCGCTGGATGCAGCGTCAACTCACGCTCGACCTCGACGATTCGCCCGAGATCGCCGGCATGATTCAAGGCATGGTGCTCGGCCTCAAAGCCGAGACGCCGCCCGACATCAAGGAGATGTTCCAGCGCACCGGCACGCTGCATCTCTTCGTCGTGAACGGCCTGCACGTCGGCATGTTTGCCACGATCATTTGGTTTGTCCTACGACCCACGCAACTCGGACGCAGATGGTCGGTGTTCGTCATCATTCCGCTCCTTGTATTCTACGCGCTCGTCACCGGCCTCAGCCCCGGCAGCATCCGCGCGACCATCATGGCCGCCGTGATTCTCGGCGGTCGCATCGTCGAGCGCGCACCTTCGATGTTCAACAGTCTTGCCGCCGCCGCGTTCGCGCTGCTGCTCTGGGACACGAACGAATTGTTCATGCCGGCCTGCCAGTTTTCGTTCGGTGTCGTTTTCAGCATCCTCCTGCTGGCGGGAAAATTTCAACGCCGGCTCATTCCCTTTGGCGAACCCGATGCGTTTCTGCCCCGACCGCTTTGGACGGTTTTTCAAAACTTGCGCGTGTTCGCCTGGCGGCGCGTCGCGCAGTTACTCAGCGTCTCGACCGCCGCGTGGATCGGCTCGCTGCCGTTCACCGCGCACTATTTTCATCTGCTCTCACCGTCGGCGGTGCTGGCCAATTTATTCATCGTGCCCCTCGCCTTCTGCATTCTGGCACAAGGTGTCTTCGCGATGCTCTGCGGCAGTTTTTCCAGTGCTCTCGCCGCCATTTTTAACAACTCGAACTGGGCCATCGCGAAGGGGATCATTCACGTCGTCGGCTTTTTCACGCGCATTCCCGGCGGACATGTTTATGTCGAACTCCCAAGTTTTTTTCAGTCGCCGTTGTGTGAAATAAACGTCTTTGACCTTGGCGATGGTGGCGCGATTCATCTGCGCACGGCGGGCCGCGATTGGATGTTCGACTCCGGCAGCGCCTTCGCTTACGAAAACACCATTCGTCCCTACCTCCGCACCCGCGGCGTGAATCGGCTCGACGGCCTGCTTCTCAGTCACGGCGACGCCGACCACGTCGGCGGCGCAGTGCTGGCCTTGAATGATTTCACGCCGCGGCAAATCGTCGATTCACCAGCCAGCGACCGCTCCAAACACCGGCGCACCCTCCATGCCGAACTCGCCGCGCGTGGCCTTGGCAAAGGCATCTTCCAGCGCGGCGACTGGCTGCCCTTGTCCTCCACCACGCGCGTCCGCATTCTCTATCCGCCCGGCGGCATCATCGCGCGCACCGCCGATGATAAGTGCCTCGTGTTCCAACTCGAATCCGGCGGCTCGCGCGTGCTCTTCGTTTTCGACAGCGGCTTTTTCACGGAGAAATGGCTGATGGAAAACGAGCGCGATCTGCGCAGCGACATTCTCGTCAAAGGCCGGCACGCCTCGGATATTTCAGGAACGATTGATTTCATCGACGCCGTCGCCCCGCGTGTGATCGTCACCACCGCCACCGCTCGCGCCGCACCCCTGCGTTTCACTTCCGACTCCGCGAAATTTTCAGAGACTTGGGCGAAACAAGTCGCCGCTCGCGGCATCGCGCTCTTCCGCCAGGACGACACCGGCGCGGTGCGGATCGAGATGCAGCGCGATGATTTCAGCGTGCGCGCGTTCGCGGCCGATCAGACCTTTCGCAAACGCGCGCGGTAAAACTCCTGTCCGTGGAAACGCCGCTCGAAATCCGTGCGCGGATAATCGGGATCGTCCAGCCAATCGAGCCGCGTGAAGTCCGCGCGCTTGGAGACGATTTCCTCAATCCACTCGCCGTAGCCGGCGTGATCCGTCTGCACGCGCAATTCGCCGTCCGCCCGCAGCGCGCGATGCACCGTGTCGAGAAAATCACGGTTGATGAGTCGCCTCGGCCAATGCCGCCGTTTCGGCCACGGATCGGGAAACGCGACGTGAAAAACTTCGACACTCTCCGGCGGAAAAAGCAGCCGCACGGCGAACGCATTTTCCACTTTCAGCATCCGCGCGTTCGACAGCCCGCGATCCTCGGCGCAGCGAATCGTCTTCCGCACGCGGCGTCCGTATTTTTCCGTGCCGATGAAATTTCTCTCGGGAAACTTCGCCGCCATCTCCAGGAGAAACGTCCCATGCCCGGAGCCAAGATCGACCTCCAGCGGCGCGTGACGACCAAACATGGCCCCGAGATCCAACGCCTTCACGCCGCTCGTCGCAGTCGAAGTGAGTTCGTCGGAAACTGGCTGCACGAGTTTGGATGGCATCGGAAGCGGGACACTTTCGCGAACAACCGAAAAGAAGCAACGCCCCGGCGGCACTGACCGCCCGAACGTCGCTCTTCTCACGCTCCGCAGGACAAGCCCGGCGTGTCAGATCGCTCGCACCAGCGGCGTCATCCCGCTTCGCGACGGGGAAAACTTTTCCGTCCAATTCACCTTTGCCGTCGTCACCATCAGCAACGCCAGCGTGGCAATCGCGCCGATTGTGATCGTCAGCCCAGTGAGCCCTTCAAAGAAAAAGCTGTAGCTGAACAGGACCATGTAGGCGAACTGCGCGGCCGCCGCGAGTCGCCCGATGGTGCGTCCCGCCACGAGATGCAGGTATCCCGAAACGAGCACGAGCGACACTGCCGCCGCGATGATGAACGCGAGCAGGAGGGGAATCAGATCGACGAGATACGCGAACAAAAGCTGGAACGCGAAGAATCCCGCCGCGAGAAAAAAGTAGTTCATCGGGTGGAGGTTTACTCCTCGCACGGTGGTCATCAGCAACAGCACCGCGAAGAAAAATAGCAGCGACACCGGCGCGAAAAACGTGATGCGTGCCGCGACCGGGCCGGGGTTCAGTACGTTCGGCATGTCCATGCCGATGGCCTGCGCGCCGATCACATCGGGATACGCCCAGTGCAGCGTCCAGCCGTGCGTGGAGGGTTTCCGTTCGGTCGCGGAGCCAGTGCCGCTTGGAAAATTGATCTCGTCGAAATCGGTCTTCATCGTGAGATCGAAGTTCCGCACGCGCGTCGTGTCGCCGAACGAATATCCCCAGCGATCGGTGCCGCGCGTTTTGTAGCCGACCTCCAGTTTCGCGCTCGCGCCGGGCTGAAGCGTGACGGCTTCGGTGATCCCCTCGCTCGTCGGACGATTGTCCGTCGAAGGCACGCCGTTGAGCACGAAGGAAAAGTCGTTGTAGCTCGCGTCCGCGGCGGGAAACTGAAACCGGACGTAGATCGTCTGCGCGATCGGCGTCGGGTTTTCGAGCGTGTAGCTCCCCTGAAAATCGACCGTGAACGTGCGGTGCCACAGCAGTCCCTTTTTCTTCGGCTCATAACGCAGCGTCGTGAGCACCTGGCTTTGCGAGGGCTGGATGAAATGCCGTCCGCCGGCACTGGTCGGCGAGCTGTACCAGATCGCCGGATGCAACTGCGTCATCGGCGGCCCCCAGAGGCCGGTGACCTGGCGTCCGAGGGCGCCGGACGTGTCCTGCGTGCGAAGCGCGAGGCTCGTCCCGAGCACCGCCCAGCCGGCCGCGGTGCAAAGAAAAATAACTGTGATGGCGATAAGTCGTTTGATGTTCATGGGTGGGTGGTTTTGGAGGGACGGGTGGCGTGTTGGAAAACGTGGACGCGTGGCGTGGTGGCGCTTGCTGCGATGCGGCGCGGGGATTGTTTACGCATCCCGCCGGTGGCCCGCTTGGAACGCCCTCGAGCCAGGAGTTCCGCCAGCCGCTGTTCGATGTGTTGGAGTTTCATGGACCGTGTCCTCATTTTTTCGACTCCGGTTTTTGGTAGAAAATCTCCGCGTTCGGGGCTTCCGATTTGCACAACGCCTTGTGCAACCGAATCAGCCGCGAGCCGTCGTCCGCCCGGTCGGGACCCGTCACGGTTTCGACGTTGCCTTGCAGCGCCGCCAACTCGTAGGCGAACGGGATATGCAGCTCCCAATCGAGTTTGCGGATCAGCAAGTCGGTCAGCGGCAACTCGACCTGTAACTGCCCTGAAACCGGCTTGAACGCAGGCTTCCGGGCGGTGTAGCTCAGTTTGATTTCCGTCGTTGCGCCCGCTGCCGGTGTCGGCAGCGGAAACTCGATCTTCTCGCCGTCGCGTTTGATCGGATTCATTTGCCGGCCATTCACCGTGCAGGCGATCAACTCGCTCCCTTTTGGCATTTGCAACTGCCACGCCAGCGGCGCTTCGTGGCGGATCGAGTACGACAGCTCGCCCAGCACCGCTCCGTCGGTGACGACTAGAGTCTTGCCCGCGGCGCGTTCGACCACTGCTTGCGCGGCGCGCACGAGCGGCAGAATTTTCCCCCGCACCGCGCCATCTTCTGCCACCACGGTGGCGTTCTTATTTCCCGCGTGCTCCGCCAGCCACCGCGGCAAGCGGCTCGCCACCGCCAGCGGATTCGTCGGCGTGAGTTCCACTCCTTCTTCCGCGATCAGCGCAAAGATCGTGCCGGTGCTTTCGCCTTCGACAACCTCCGGCGCGCGTAATTTCCAATCGCCGGCAACGACCGGCTGCGGCGTTTCGTATTCGACTTCAAACTCCCGCTGAAACACGGCTGCGCCCGGCCAGCGGATTTGCAGCCGCAGTGTTTGATCGTCGGGATGAATCACCGCCCAGTTGATCGCCCCCGCGCCGGAAACTTTCCCGACGCGCGCCCCGGCCGGTAGTTTCAGTTCAATGTTCGACGCCGTCCCGCCGTCGGTGCTCGCAGCGATCAGTGCGACGTAGTGCAGCTTTCGGTCGGCGCTTTGCACGAACGCCTGCGTCTCGATTTTCCACTTGCTCGGCAGTGGCGGCGCGAGAGTTTTCGCCGCGACGATCTCGGCAGCGATCTCGTCGCGAAACGGTAGCCGGAAGCTCGTTCCGGTTTTCTCCGAGGAAATCTGCGTGGCGCCTGCGATGCGGACGATTTTGCCCGTCGGGAGTTTGGTCACGGTGAGCACTTTTACAAGCGCACCTGGCGTGGTGAGTTTGAACGCCGCGTCACCGCCCACGCTCGCGATTTCCGTCGCGAATCGCAGCTTCACCGAAACTTTGCCGACCCGGTTCGTGACGAGCGCGTAGTAGTCGTCCTTCACGATCACCTGCGCGTCTGGAGGCTCGACCGCGTCCAATTGCGCGTCCGCGCCGAGCAGCGGAATCATCGTCCACCCGTCGGTGAATGACTGCACCTCGAACTCCGCCAGCCCTTCGGCCTCTGTCTCGCCCAGCGCAATTTCGTATCGCGCCGAAAGCAGCGCCGACTTGACGGGTGGCTCGGGCTTTTTCGTTTCAGCTTTTGCCAGGGCGGGGTGCGCCGCGAGCCACAAGGCTTTCAACTCCTGATACGGGATCGTGACGCGCGCATCGCGAAGTTCCGGTGGCGCGTCATTCGTTTGGGCGCGGGAAAACTGAATGCCGAGAGCGAGCAGCGCGAGACAGAGCGCGGAAATATTCATGCGCAGAACATCGCGCGCCTGTGTGAAGCCTTGATGAAGTTCGCGTGAAGCTTCGATGAAATCGGAAACGGCGAACGCCGTCTTCCTCAGGCCAGCGGCAAGGCCACGATAAACTCCGCACCTTGGCCCGCTTTGCTCTCTGCGCGGATGGTGCCGCGATTTTGCTCCACGATTGACTTCACGATGGCGAGGCCGAGGCCTGTGCCGCGATTGCCGGTGCGCGGATTTTCCGTGGTAAAAAAGCGGTCGAAAA
>JANXWU010000125.1 GCA_025350985.1 Spartobacteria bacterium
TGCTTACGCCCTCGGCGAAGACGCAACGGCAGACGACGCGGCGCTCGTCGAAAAGATTTTTGCCGCCGTCGGCAGGATTTTTCGAGTCGCGGAAAAGCTGCTCGATGCGGTCACGGGCCTGAGCGGCAGCGGTCCGGCCTACGCGTACGTGGTCATCGAAGCACTCGCTGACGGGGGCGTGCTGATGGGACTACCTCGCGACCTCGCCTTGCAGCTTGCCGCGCAAACCGTCGCCGGCGCCGCTGGAATGATTTTGCAAACCGGCCAGCATCCCGCGCAACTCAAGGACGCCGTCGCGAGCCCAGGCGGCACGACCATCGCCGGTCTCGAAGCTTTGGAAGCGGGCGGCATCCGCGCCGCTTTTTTCGCCGCCGTGCGCGCCGCCACCGAACGCTCGCGCGAACTCGGCGCGCCAAAATAAATGCGTCTTTTTTTCTACGCGGTTTTGTTTTTCGTCGCGCCTTTCGCGTTCGCCGCGAAGCCGAAAGTGAAACCGTCTCCGACTCCGAAACTGCAACTCCCACCCAACTCGCAGGAGGTCGCGGAAGTCGGCGTCGAGGAATACAAAAAAGGCCATCTGGAAACCGCACGCCAAGCATTCATCCGCTCGCTCGAACTAGCGCCCGACAACGCGCTCGCCCTCACCAATCTCGGCTCGCTCGAATACCAGCTCCGGCATTTCGACGACGCGGAAGCGCTACTGAAAAGAGCCGTGCGCGTCCAGCCGGACGCAGCGGGTTCGTGGCTCGTGCTCGGCGCGCTTTATTTCGACCGCGGCAAACTCGATGGCGCCCTCTCGTCTTTGGCTCAGTCAGTTTTTCTCGATCCAAAAAATCCGCAGGCGCACAAATACCTCGCCCTCACGCTCGCGCAGAAAAAGTGGTTTTCCGGCGCGGAGGATGAATTGCAAAAAGTGATCGAACTTTTACCCAATGACGCGGACGCGCATTTCAACCTCGCGCAGGTTTATCTGCAACGTTCCCCGCCTGCGCTCGAGTTGGCGCGACGGCATTACCAGCGGGCTCTCGACCTCGGCGCGAAAGCTGATAGCGCCATCGAAAAAAAACTCGCGGCTACAAATTAGTGCGAAACTGCGATGGCGACATTTCCCGAGCGCTTGCAGAAAACGTCCCGTCACTTTTTACTCACTCACCCGATGATCAAACTTCTGCATCGCTCCTTTTTACCGGTGGCCTTCGCCTTGCTTTTCGCGCTGCCGGCGTGCGCGGCGGCGACGAAGAAAAGCCCGGCCCGAAAACGAACAGCCGCGCCGGAACCAAAAGCCGATCCCCTTGAAGACCTTGCTGCCGGGCGGGTTCCCAGCGTGCGAGCGGCCTCCGTGCTCGTGATCGACGCGCGGCGTGGGGATGTGCTTTACGAAAAGAATGCCGACCAGCGCCGCGCCCCGGCGAGCACCCAAAAACTTCTCACCGCGCTCGTCATCATCGAATCGGGAAATCTCGACAAACCGGTCCACGCGGAGGCGATAGACGCCGCGTGCGAACCGGTAAAACTCGGGCTGAAACCCGGCGACGTTTACACGCGGCGGCAGCTTTTGGAAATCCTGCTCGTCCACAGCACGAACGACGTCGCGCGCTGCCTCGCCCGCGACAACGCGGGCAGCGTCGAGGCGTTCGCCACGCGGATGAACCGCACCGCCGCCGCACTCGGCGCGGAGGATTCCCATTTCGTGAACCCAAATGGCCTGCCCGCGACCGGCCAGTACTCGACCGCCCGCGACATGGCGCGCATCGCCCAAGCCGCCTACGCGAACCGCACGATCCGCAGCATCGTCGCGACGAAGGTTCTGGCGTTCCGTTACGACGACGGCCACGTCACCGACTTTAAAAACACCAACCGCGTGCTGCTCAATTACCCGCTCTGCAACGGGATGAAAACGGGCTACACCGAGGCAGCCGGAAAATGTCTCATCGCCAGTGGCTCGCACGAAGGGCGCGACGTGATCGCGGTCGTGCTCGGCGACACGGTCAGCTCGATCTGGAAAGACGCCTACGCGCTGCTCGCGTGGGGTTTGGCGAGGTAATGGAAAATCAAATCTGGAACTCAGGAACTCAGGAAAAGGAACAATCGTGCTTCATGGGAGGTGAATCTCTGCGACGCCCTCCAGAGTTGGGGAATGCAACCGGCTCCGACCTTTTCTTCCTGAGTTCCTGAGTTCCCGATTCGCAGCCATGCCTTCGATTGAATCCCAACTCGCCGACCTCCGCGCGCGTTCGCTTTTTCGAAAATTGCGCGAGGTCACTTCACCGCAGGGCACGACGATTCGCTGCGACGGAAAAGCGCTCACCAACTTTTCCTCGAACGATTATCTCGGCCTCGCGAATGAGCCGTGGCTGCGGGAGGCGGCGAAACACGCCATCGACGAATTTGGCGTTGGCGCAGGCGCATCGCGACTTGTGTGTGGCAATCTTTCCGCGCACGCGCATCTGGAAAAAAAGCTCGCGGCGTTCAAACGCACCGAAGCCGCGCTCACTTTTTCCAGTGGCTACGCAACGGCGGTCGGCACCTTGCAGGCACTGCTCGGCAAGGACGACATCGTCATTCTCGACAAACTCTGCCACGCCTCGCTGATCGACGGCGCACGGGCGAGCGGCGCGATCATTCGCGTCTTCCCGCACCACAAACTAGACGCGCTCGAAAGTCACCTGCGCTGGGCGCGCACGACGCAGGCGCAGGACGCGCGCGTGCTCGTTTGCACCGAATCGGTCTTCAGCATGGACGGCGACCGCGCGCCGCTCGCCGAGATCGTGGAAATGAAAAACCGCTTCGGCGCGATGCTGATGCTCGACGAAGCGCACGCCGTCGGTGTGTTCGGAAAAAACGGACGCGGACTCGCCGACGAACTCGGGCTCGCGGACCAAGTCGAAGTGCAAATGGGCACGCTGGGAAAAGCATTTGGCGTGAGTGGCGGTTACATCGCTGGCAGCCGGCATCTGATCGAATTGCTCGTCAATCGCGCGCGTCCGCTGATTTACTCGACCGCCCCCCCGCCAGCTCTGGCAGCGACTTCCGCGGCGGTGATCGATTTTTTAATGACCGACGCAGGCGAGCAGCGACGGCAGTTGCTCACGGAAAATCTGCGTCTTTTTTCCGAGAATGTTTCGGCAGCAATTTTACGCCCCCGCGGCGTGCAGAGCGCGATCATCCCGGTGATGATCGGCAACGAAGACGCAGCACTCGCCGCCGCTCAATGGTTGCAGGAGGAAGGATTTTTGATTCCCGCGATTCGTTTTCCAACCGTCGCGCTCGGCACCGCGCGCCTGCGAGTGACCATCTCCGCGAGCCACACCACCGAGCAAATCAACCGGCTGTGCGAGTCGCTTGGCAGGCTGGCCAAACGGCTCTCCGGGTAGCGCGGGCGCGCCCGCTGATGTCGGCGGCTCGCCGAAAGGAACTTTCCAAAACGCGTGACCATAACTTTTCGCGTGCGTTTTCTCAGGTTGGAACGTCAACGGAAGTTCGCGATGGCGGGGGCGCCATCGCCAGCACGCGAGGCGCGTGCGCTCCCCGGAGGCGCTTCGTGAATCCCATCGCACCGAGCAATGCAACCGCCAGCGCGGCGATTTGATAGCCGGTAAAAATGCCCGCGACGCGTGGCGTGGCGCGGGCGAACTCATGCGCGAAACGAAACACGCCGTACGCGATGAGATACAAATGAAAATGCTGGCCGGGAAGTTTGCGACGCGCACGCAACACGAGAGCGAAAAGCAAAAACGCGAGATTGAACGCGATCTCGACCGGCACCGCCGGCCAGCGATCAACGCCCGAGGCATCACGCAGCGAGTACCACGAGGGCGCGCATTTTTCGCCGAGACAACAGCCGTGCAGCAGACAGCCGACGCGCCCGACCGCGATGCCCACGGGCGCGATGAGCGCGAACCAATCGCCGGTCGCCTGCGTGTAGCCAGTTGCCTTTTTCGCGCACTCGACGGCGGCGTATCCGCCGAGCAACGCGCCGAGGATCGACTTGCCGGTGGCGAGTTGCAGCCACACATCGGGCGCGCCGAAGTGCAGCCAGCCTTCCGCCGCGAGATAGACGAGCTTCGCGCCGAGAAACGCGCCGCACAGTGCCGCGATGTAAATCGTCACCAGCCGTGCATCGCGCCGCGCCACGCGCGACCAGCAGACGATGCTCAGCGCGATGCCCGCGAGCATCAGCCAGCCGTAGGCGGTGGTGCGCGGGATCACGGGGAAAAGTCCACAGATTTCACAGATTTACACAGATGGATTTTGAAATGAGGAAAGCGGGAAAACAGGAAAGATTTTTCCTTTGCTGTTTTTTCCTGAGTTCCTGTTCCATGCTTATCGAGAAATTTAAAAAGCCTATCGTGTAACTGAACAATTTGATTCACTCACAGACATGATTCGCAACATTTGTCTGCTGTCCGTTGGATTGTTTTTCTGTCGTCTCGCGTCCGGCACAACTATCCAACTAGCCAACGGACAAACAATGCGAGGTGACATCATCTCGCAAAACGAAAAGCAGGTTTTGTTGAGGATGGAATATGGAACGATGACGTTAGCGCGGTCACAAATCGCGAAAATCGAAGGGCAAAGTTTGGATCCCATTTCTAATTCCAATCAGAGAATTCCAAACTGGCGCGTCGTCATCGCGAGCGTTGCAAAACAACCATGGGCTAAAAACATTCAGCAAATTCCAGCCACAGTGGTCGATAAGGGAATCATGCGATTTGTCCCTTACATCTCGTTTCGGATTGCTGATGACTACGAGTTGAACATCTACGGTGACTTGGATAATCCAGCAGGTATCGAAATTGGTTTGTATCGGAGTTTGCTGAAAGATGATGCGGCGAAGACTAACTGTTTCGCATTTATTGGAAGTATTCTCGGCACCAACGATAGACAAGTTCTCGCCGTATTAGATCACAAACAAGATTTGAAAGTTGCGTCTGGCATCACATTTGAAGTTACGCCCGAAGCCGCTGAGGATGCTTACGGCGGGTGGTGGGTTTCATTGTATGACACGAAAAAATTAGACCAAGCTCGTGCATCAAAAGATGAACTCGCCCAAATCACATCCTCATCGGGACAAGCAAACGACTGGTCACGAGATGATCTTCAATATGCTCGCAAATTGCCGCGCAGTGTTTCACCAACAGCTACTCCAACTCCATCACCGTATGCTTTCCCTACACCTACTCCGGTCCCGACTCGTTCCACAGGTGACGTTTATGTGAGAGGTTACTACCGAAAAAATGGAACTTACGTTCACGGCTACTCTCGCAATCGCTAGTTTCGTTTTTCAAAATAATACCTGCAAAACGAATCCAGCTTGCCGTCGGGGCGGATGACGTGCGTGCAGCAGCGGTCGATGCGGTCTTCGTCCCACGTCCACGCGTCCATGAACGGCTTGATGAACAGTCGGAACGTGTGCCGCTCGTCCAACTCGAACTTTTTCAACAGCCCGCCGAGCAGCTCCGACTCGCAGCCGCAGCGCGCGAGGTCGTCGAGCGAGTACCGGACTTTGTCGCGGAGAAATCCCTGCACCTGCGTGAAATCGACGAACTCGCTGATCGAGTGCGTGCGTCCGTCGAGCTTGAGCAGGTAGCCGATGGTGGCGCAGTTCGGGTCGCCGCACGGGAGCGGGGTGAAGTCGTCGAAGGCGAGTTTGCCGTCCGACTGCGCGACGGCGGATAGGATGATGTCGGCGGTGTTGAGGTGCGTTGATTTTTCTCCGAGCACGCGCCCGCTGCCGAACATCGGCTGAAACGCGACGCCGCGGACGTGGTCGAACTTCAACCCGAAGTCCACCGTTTCCCAGAGGTGCGGCAGGTTGTCGGGCGTCACCGTCATCGCAAGGGTGATCGGGATGTTCAACGCGCCGCAACGCTCGATGGCGCGCTGCTTCATCGCGCGTAGATCGCCGCCGCGCAGCGCCGCGTGGCCTTCGGACTGCACGCCGTCGAATTGCAGGTAGAGCTGGAATTTTCCGTAGCGAAAAGTTTCGCCGAGCTGTTTCAGAAACGCGTCGTCATTGGCGATGCGGACGCCGTTGGTGTTGAGCAGCACGTAGTCGATGCCGGGGTTTGCGTGGCACCACGCGAGCAGCTCGAAGAAGCGCGGATGCAGCGTTGGCTCGCCGCCGCTGAGCTGCAAAATCTCGATGCCACCCTTGCGGTCGATCACGCCTTGGATGCGCGCTTTCAAATCGTCGAGCGGCACGGCATCGACGCGCGCGCCGGTGCCGACGGGTGAATCGGCGTAGCACGTCGGGCAGGCGAGGTTGCACGAGTGGACGATCTCGATGAGGGCGAGGCAGGTGCTGAGATTTTCGATTTTCGATTTCTGATTTTCGATTGGCGGCTGCGCATTTTTTCCGAGCGTGCCGTTTGCTCGTCCGTCACCCGCGTTGCACGCGGCACCGCCGCAACATTCCGAACTCCGCGTTCCGCATTCCGCATTCGAAGGATCGCCCTGCGCGAGCCAGTAAAAGCGCGCATCGGAGCTGATGCACACGCTCGCCTCGCCATGCGTTGGGCAGGTGCGCTTGAGGAAAACTTTCGCCTCCGTGCCACCGACACGCCACACCTCGGCGGGACATTTCTCGCGACAAACTGGACAGCGCGAGGTGGTGCGCTTGAGGAGTTGTTCGGTGATGAGCGCGATCTTCATTTCTTGAAAACAAGCGGCAGCACGACAGAGCAACCAGCATAGGCGATGAAAAGATTTAAGAGTATTATTAGCGCAGAATAACAAAAACCCGCGACCAGGCGTTGCCGGACGGAATCCAAATTGCGCGCAAACCACATTCCGACGCCGAGCGAGGAACCCGCAAAAGAAATCAGCATCCCAAGAAGGATAATTTCCCCGTGCTCGGTTTTGGTTGATGAAGCGAGAGGCCGAACAACACCGCGCCGAGAATTTTCCAGCCGAGACTGGTGCTCTCACGCGCGAGCCAAAAGCCCAAGCCGAGGCAGATCAGAGCGCCGAGG
>JANXWU010000134.1 GCA_025350985.1 Spartobacteria bacterium
TACGCGCTTATGTGCAATATTGGGCGGCTTTTGACCGTGATGACGCGACCAGTATGTCAAAAGCTCAAAAACTCATGCAAGAATTTGCCTCACATATCAAGGGCGAGATTTTTCCGCGCATTCCAATGCCTTTAAAACGCCGTGCCAAAAATCCAGTGCCACAAAGTAAAAACGTCGCTATCAAACGCGCCGCGTCGCTTTATGAAGATTTTAGCGGACACGATGCCGAAGTCGTCGAAACCATGCTTAAGCCTGATTTTCCTGACGTGCTTATCGAAATCGGCGACATAGACGGTATTTTATATACCACGACCCGCGACGGGCAAATCGAATCTTACGAGCATAAATTCCATAAAGACGCTAAACCTTTATTTTGTGTCAATGCTGACGGCACGCAAATTTTCTTACTTGGCGGTGATTATGACTTTACCGAGCGCGGTATCGTTGACCGTACCGACCCGAAACAGCAGGAATAAAGCTTGACAATTATCTAATTTTATTTTATTGTATCACTACTAACTGGTTGCCCGCATTTATTTCGACAGTTAATCTTAGTTTCACTCGGCATGGTGACAACTTTCATTTTAAATGAAAGGTGTTAAACATGGTAGCTCAGACCCTCATGCTTATCAATCCAAAACGTCGCAGTGCCGGACGTAAAAAACCACGCAGTGCCGCACAAAAAGCCGCGACCAAAAAATTGGTAGCGCTCAATAGAACCCGTCGCAGTCCAGCGCGTCGTTCAAATCCGATTAAACATCATCGTAAAGCGCGTCATCATGCCGTATCCGCGCCAGTGCGTCATCATCGTCGCAGACGTTCAAACCCTATTTCATTACATAAACCCTTAGCTATGCTAATGCCGGCATTATACGGCGCAGGTGGTGCCTTGGTGATAAATGCGGCAATGAATTATCTACCTTTACCGGCGATGTTAACCACAGGAAAAGTGCGTTATGCGACTAAATTCGGTTTAGCTATGTTGCTCGGTACTTTCGGCAAAAAACTGCTTGGTGCTAAAGCGCATCAAATGGCAGAAGGTGCGATGATTGTCACTATGACAGAAGCATTAAAAGACATTGTAGGCGGCGCAACCGGTTTACAGCTTGGCGATTCTGACGGCATTAGTTATATCAGTCCGGCGCAATTAGCGGCTTATACCGACGGCGGTTCAAACTTTGCGGCATATTTAAACGGTGACGAATCGGCGAATGACTTTGATTCCGGCGTAAATCTGACTCCGCAGGGCGCGCCGAATTTTGATTACACTTACGGCTAATTTTTAACTTTTTACCTTACACAACTTTTTACCTTACACAATAGAAAAGGATTTTTATATGCAACGCATACCAAGTATTACCGAAGCCAGAGCTAGTTATAGCGTAAACCGTTTAGACGCGACCGAAGGCATCAGACAGTCATTGTATGACTTTCTGATTTATCCAACGGCAGGTCAAACTACATTTACGTTTTTTCAACAGCCGCAAGGTCAAGGCTTATCCAGTCATCCATTAAATACCAATAACGTAAAGGGTATTTGGGATACTAATATGGAATCGGCTGGACAATTGCCTAACCCTAAACGCTTCTTGATTGAGTCCATTGAGGTTATTTTCGAAGCTGGCTCGGTCTCTACCGCCAATACGTTTACAACCGTTTCACCGGTTGCGTTTGCAGTTGCGGCGGCTAGTACCGTCGGTTCGTATATTACGGATATTAACTTGTTACGCCAAGTCGGTACTGTCGGCTTGTTTATCGGTTCTAAATACTATTTGCGTGAGTCACCAATTGGTCGTTTTCCGCCTAAAGTGCGCCCTGAGTTTACAGGCACTACCGCGTCAAACTCGGCAACGGTAGGTGAAATATTTGCAGGTACATTAAAACAGGTAGGTCGCCCATACTTTATTGAACCTGCGATTTTCTTAGAAAGTACGCAAAACTTTGCGGTTGATATTGCTTTCCCTGCCGCGCAAGCGACACCGTCCGGCTTTAATGGACGTATCGGTGTAGTTTTAGACGGTTATTTGTACCGTAACAGTCAATAGTCTTAAAATTTGTAAAATGAGTAAAAGGCGGTTGATATTATTTTAACCGCCTTTTTTTAAAAAATTCCTAAATGCCAACGTAAGGAAAAATTATGCGCCCTGACCAACTTAACCCTTTACTAGACGAAGCAATTGTCGCTAAAGATTTTTTTATCTATTCTGCTACTTTTACTGCATTAACGCAAAATACATCTCAACAAAAGAATATCCCTATATCGGACGATTCCGACTTTGTTATTCTTAAAACGACTTTTTGGGCAGACGACGGCGTGGGTTCAAAATTTACGCCTAACACGCGTTTAATCCCTAACGTGCTAGTGTTGCTTACCGATACTGGTAGCGGTCGCCAACTCATGGACGCGGCACAGCCTATGTATAACTTTTTTGGCACGGCAGAAAATCCGTTTATTTTCCCATTACCAAAACTGTTAAAACGCCGTACCGTGTTGCAAATTTCCGCAACAAGTCAAGAATCTGCGGCGGCAACATGGCGTATTACTTATTCGTTCATTGGCGTTAAAATCTTTAAATAACACGCGCCATCGTGTTTCCCAAAGCGTTTTATTAATTTTAGCTTTAAAACAAAATTAAACTTTATTCAGTTACGGAACTAAGAAAAAATCCGAAAGGTAAAAAATGTCTAAAAAGTTAACGCGGTCGCAACATTGGAAATTAAATAAAATAAATCGCAATAGGATTGCTCGCGGATTATCCGTAATTAGCGCAGAAAGTGCTTTTATGGCGCTCGGCGAAAATGAGCAAAAACTTACGTCTGACAGGAACGAAGTTTACCCGTTTGACTTAAATAATAATAATTTACGCAATAACGGTAATATTGTTAATTTAAACAATCCTAGTTTTCAGGAAATCGAAATCGGTAATTATGTCGGCAATATGCGTAAGCAATTGCATAAAGAAAACGTTGACTTATTTATCATACCATTTGTTTTAAATAACGGCGACATGATTAATATTTTACCGCGTAATCCTAACAGAAAATATTTAGCGATTCGTTCGGACACGACTAACATTAATAATGTCACTTTGACAAGTTTATTATATATCCTAATGCGTCCGATTGATGACGCGGCTAATTTTACTATACAAAAAGACGCGATTATTTTAAGTGCCGCTAATGAAAAAGAATTTAATCAAACCATACCGGTTAATGCGATAACTTTACATTATCCAAAAATATTTGACGCGACGATAAGCGCGATTAATACCATTACCGGCGTTATAATGTGGGGCTAACCAGTGAATAACAAAAACGTGATTATTGCGCTATCTATCGGCGGTTTTGTGCTAGCTTATTATTTGACAAGAAAAACGACATTAAATAAAGCGATTACGTCCAGCGTTAAAAAAGGCGGTCAACAATTAATAACGAATGTGAGGAAATTTGTGACTACAATTAGCGATTATGGCAAACAATTAATTAAAGACACTGAAAGTTTAAGCTTAAAGGTTTATCCTGACGCTGGCGGATTTTCTATCGGTTACGGGCATTTTTTAGGTACTACAGCAACCATTAAACAAATCAACGAAGCTCAAGCCGATGCTTATTTTAACCAAGACGTGTCTAACGTCGAAAATGAAATGAAAAGATACATTATTGCGCCTTTGACGCAGAATCAACACGACGCGTTGGTTTCATTTTTTTATAACGTTGGTCATAAAGGTTTTATTAATAAAGACGGTTCTAAAACGCAGATTTTACAAAAATTAAACGCGCAAAAATATTTAGAAGCGGCGGCGGAATTTGACCGATGGACACATTCAAAAGGTGTTGTAAATACCGCCTTGCAAAATCGGCGCGCTACTGAAAAAGCTTTATTTTTAAGTTAATATATTATGAGGTTATATGAATAAATTAATTAAAACGAATGTGAGAAAATTTGTGATTACAATTAGCGATTATGGCAAACAATTAATTAAAGACACTGAAAGTTTAAGCTTAAAGGTTTATCCTGACGCCGCCGGTTTTTTTATCGGTTATGGGCATTTTTTAGGTACTACAGCAACCATTAAACAAATCAACGAAGCTCAAGCCGACGCTTATTTTAATCAAGATATTTTAAACGTCGAAGCGGAAATGCGAAAATATATTACTGCGCCTTTGACGCAGAATCAACACGACGCGTTGGTTTCGTTTTTCTATAATAACGAGCATCGCGGCTTCATTAATAAAGACGGTTCTCAAACAAAAGTCTTGCAAAAACTAAACGCTAAAGACTATCTAGGGGCGGCAAATGAATTCGATAGATGGAGGTTTTCTAAATGCGTCGTTAATACCAGTTTAGTTAATCGGCGCGCTACTGAAAAAGCTTTATTTTTAAGTTAATATATTATGAGGTTATATGAATAAATTAATTAATTGGTTTAATCTTTATCGCAAAGGCGAAATGGTAGATAATCCCGTTGCATGGAAAAACGGTCAAATATCTGTTACACTTGTCACAGCGTTTATTGGTGCTATTATAGCATTGGCAAAAAATTATGGTTATCAGATTCCGTTAGATGAAATTACACAAACTCATATTGCTTATACTGTCATTGCACTTGTCGGGTTGTTTAATGTCAACGCCACTTTGGTTTCAAGCGAAAAAGTGGGATTGCCGCCAAAGCCTGATATTGACAGTGCCGGCAAAGCCCTTACAGGGTGAAAGTGAGGTACGATTTAGAATAGACGGTTTATTATGGAAAGACACTTGCTTTTATTCGGGTGATTTATTAAATTTTTAAAAAAAGGAATTATCATGCACACTATCATATTAAGTTTTTTATTATCAGCGGCACAACATTTTATCCAAGCATTAATTGGCGCGCACGTATTTCAAGAGATTGAAAATCTAGTGAATACACAAGTTAATACTACTTTAACCGGCGACCAAAAGAAACAAGCCGTACATGACGGATTAAAAGCTATTCAAGGCGACGTCGGCTACTCGATAAATAATACCGCACAATGGGCTTTAAATCTAGGAATAGAAACAGCCGTAACAACTATGAATATAAAAGCTGGTAAAACAGCAAATAATGCCGGATAAAGATTGTTTAGAGCGTCGCGAAAAAATGACCGACGCGGAATTGGACTCAATCGCCGAACGCTTAGAGCAACGTATTTACGAGAATATCGGTAAAGGTGTAGTAAAACGTTTTTTATGGATTGTCGGTATTATTAGCATTTCTGTTTATTTTTACTTGAAAAGTAAAGGGATTATATTATGAACTATATAGTAAAAAGAGGTGACACTCTTACAAAAATTGCTGTGCGATTTTCGACGACTGTTAAACGCATTGCGGCGGATAATAACATCGCAAACGTAAACAAAATCTATGCCGGTCAAACGCTAACGATTAATAGTACAAACACATCACAGCCTTCATTTAGCACTGATAATCCGTTAGCGCTAATGAATAATGAGCAAGTAATACCCGCCGGTAGCGGATTGCGATTGCCGCAAAACG
>JANXWU010000158.1 GCA_025350985.1 Spartobacteria bacterium
CATCCACGCGCGGCTTGGAGCAGTCATTCGACCACTCCAGGCTGACGCATCCGGCGGGATCGAAGCGTTCCAGGAGATGCTGGATGAAGGCGCAGACGGCATCGACGCCGCCCTCGGTGGAGTGCAGCCAGAGTCCCGGCCCATCGGACGGGTGATTGGCTACCGTCTCGAAATGCCAGTCATCCACGACGTCCTTTAAGGAAGCCGGGAAGTCATCGGGCATGGCCTCGTCGCCCATGTGAATGTAGAAGGCCTGCTGCGAGAGATCGTCGGCATACTGCTGCGCGTCTGCGCTGGGCAGCGCCAGCAGCAGGCTGAAGTTGGTGAAGTAATCGGCCATATTGCGGCCTCCTTTCTTAGTTGGGCACGCGGTCGAGTGACCGGTGCGGGTTATTGCGGGAGTTGCGTAATCCGCCCTTAACGAAGCCGGGCCGGACAGGCATGCGCCCATCCGACCCGGACTTCGTGTGCGGCCTTCGCGTTTCTACGGGCGAGGCTAGAGGCGGACGCTCTGGAGCGAGCGGAGGGTCTGCCGCACGGACGCAATCTCTTTGTCGCTGGTCTTGCTCTCGCGCTGCGCTTGTTTGAGCGCCTCGGCGAGTTTGTTCAGCCCCGCGATGGCATTGCGGAAATCGCCCCGCACGACTTCGATCTGCGCGAGCGCAGTTTCGAGGGCCGATTTTTCCGATGTGGTGGTATCGGTGCTTTTCGCACCGGTGGTATTGCCGTTGGTTTTTTCGGGCATGGTGGTTTTCCTTTCTTCGGGTTGTTCCGGAGCCGTTGGCTCATTCTGGGCCTGCGGCTCGTTCTGAGCCGCCGGTGCCGGAGAGGTGGGTTGAGGCGCCGGTGTCGGCGCGGGATCGGGGCGCGTGGGCATGACGATCATCTGGCGGCCGCCGTGGCTGAAGCGCAGCGGCGATAAGGCGTCGATGGTTTCGACTTTGGTCAGGCCAAATTGCAGAGCCTTGATGAGGAAGTTCCGGTTGAGGAAAATCCGCAGGTCGCGGCCCTTGGCTTTCACGCCCGCGATTTCGATGCGGGTGTATTCGTCGGCTCGGGCCGAGCGGCCCAGGAGCGCGAACCTGCCGTTCTTGCCCTCCAGTCCGATGGCATAGTTCGCCTTATCGTCGCAGGGCATGCGGCCGATGGTCTGGAGGATTTCCTCCACGGCGGCGTCCAGTTCGAGGGTCGTGGCATAACTGTCCGGACCCGGCACGACCTGCCGCCAGTTGGGATAGTTGCCTTCGGTCTGGCGGCTGATGAACCGCCAGCGCCGGCTGCTGAGCTGAAGCGGCGCGGCGGCGTCCTTGTGCTCGGGGACACCGACCTTGAGCTGCCATTCGCCGTCCGCGCTAAAGGGCTTCCAATCCAGAAACCGATGGCTCGGGATGAGGAGGGAATGCTTGAGCGGCAGCGCGAACGAATTGCTGCTGTAGAGATGATGGCCATCGGTGCCGACGACGTAATTGGCGTCTGCGTTGGAGACATCAATGAACGCGCCTTTGAGGATGATCCTCGTCTCGTCGGTGCTGGCGCAGTGCAGGGCTTCATGGATCGCAGTTCGCAAGGATTCGGGCAGCGGGATGGCGTCGCCTTGGATCCGCGGGATTTCCGGGAATTCCTCGACCGGCAGCGATTCGACTTTGGTTTCCACGACCTGTGCTCCGATGCGATATTTGATCGCCGCGGTGATCTTGCCAGTGCGCTCCACGAGGATTTCCTCGCCCTGGCCGCAAGCTTTGAGCGTCTGGTTCAACGCGTCGTAAGGAACGAGCAGCGCGGCGGGTTCGCCGGCGGCGGGTTGTTCCAGGCGGACGGTGACGTGATGATCGAGATCGGTGGCGGTCAGGGCGATCCAGCCGTCTTGGGTCCGTTCGAGTTTGATGGTGCCGAGTAACGGCAGGGTGGAGCGTTTGGCGATGACTTTGCTTAAGCCCGCGAGGGCTGGTTTGAGTTCAGCGATGGGAAGAGCAAAATGGCTCATGGTGGTTGGTCCTTTCATTGGTTGTTGGGTTAAAAAGCGAAACGGCCCGTCCGCCGGTGAGGGCAGACAGGCCGTTTTTCGCTTTGGGTTGGTTGGTGGGGTTAGTTGATGGACTTATCTTTTGAGGGCAGCGGTGGCACGCAGGAGCGGATGAACTCCTTCAAAAGATGAGCCGGTTCTTGACGCCCGCGCTTATGCGAGTGCCGCCTGCACGGGCTCCGGTTTGTATTTGAGTTGCGCCGTGGTGCATTCCTCCGCGGTGATGTCATCGCGAGCGCCGAGATAGACGGGCTGGTAAATGCAACCCGATTCCCGAAAGGCGTAGAGGTAACGGCATTCCACGACCTGCCCGACTGCGGGCACTTCGTGATTGGGCGGAATGGTGACGTTGCCCGCGGCCTTGCTCTTGTCGTGCTCAAAGAGGAGCAGCGAGACGCTGCGCTTGGCGTTGACTTTGCCGACGATGAATGACGCCGTCTCGCAGAACTTAAATTTCAAGTTCTGTCCGCCTGAAGCCGGTCGGCCGGCGATATAGGGCGCGTCGCTGTGTTTGAGGACGATGCCTTCGGCTCCGCGGGCTTTGAGGAGCCGGTAGCGCTTCGCTTTCTGCGCGGCCGTGAAGGCCGTCGTTGCGAATTGAAGGTGCG
>JANXWU010000177.1 GCA_025350985.1 Spartobacteria bacterium
GCGGCGATTCGCCGGATGGCTTTTAGTGGCTGCCGCCGCCAGGCTGAGAGACGATGTCGTTGAGCTTAAAGATGGGCAGGAACATCGCGATCACGATGCCGCCGACCATCACGCCCAGAAACACGATCAGCATCGGCTCGATCAAAGAAGTGAGCGCGGCGAGCGTCGCCTCGACTTCCTCATCCCAAAAGTCGGCCATTTTCTCCAACATCACGTCGATCTTGCCCGTCGCTTCGCCCGCCCCGACCATGCGCAGAAGCATCGGCGGGAAAATTTTCTGCTTGGACAAGGCGCTCGTGAGATGGTCGCCCTTTTCCACGTCCAGGCTCACCGACTTGATGGCATACATGACAATGCTGTTGCCGGACGTTTCTCCGACGATGTCCATGACTTCAAGGATCGGCACGCCGCTGCGGATGAGCTGCGCAAAAGTGCGCGCGAAACGGGTCATGCAAATTTTGTGAATGAGCGGCCCGAAAATCGGCAGCTTCAATTTCCACCGGTCCCAAAGCTCGGCGCCCTGCTTGGTGCCCAAGAAGGCGCGAATTCCATAAACCGCCCCGGCGATGGCAGCGATGAGGAAATACCAGTAACCCCGGATGAAATCACTGAGGTCGAGCAGAAATTGTGTCGGCGCGGGAAGCTTCGCGTTGAAATCGGCGAAAATCTGGCCGAACACCGGCACGACGCGCACGATCAAAAAAGTGGTGATGCAAAGCGCGATGCCGACGACGATCACCGGGTAGGTCATCGCGGATTTGATTTTTTTTCGCAGCCGGGCGTTGGCTTCGAGGAAACCGGCGAGCCGGTCGAGAATCTCCGCAATCAAACCGCCTGACTCACCGGCCCGGACCATGCTGACGTAAAGGCGGTTGAAAACTTTTGGGTGCTTGGAAATCGATTCGTTGAAGCCCTCGCCGTTTTGCACGCGGGCACTGATGTCACCGATGACCCGCCGCAGCCCGATTTGCTTTTTCGGATCGCACTGCTCGAACAGAGCGGTCAAGCCGGTGATCAGAGGAAGGCCAGCGTCGATCATGGTGGCGAGCTGGCGGGTGAACAAAACGAGATCGGTCTCGCTGACCGAACCGCGCTGCTGCAAGACTTTGGCTCCAACTTTTTGCTGAATCGAAAGCACCATCAATCCTCGCGACATGAGCGTGTTGATGGCATTCTCCTCGTTGAGCGCTTCCTGGATTCCGGAGAGGGTTTTGCCGCCGGTGTCGCGGGCTTGATAGGCGTAGGTAAACATAAGGCGTCGCCTCCCAAAGAGCAGTTGCGGTGCCAGACGCGTGGCAAGGGATTGCCGCGCGGTGCCGGCTACAATTTCGTTTCGCGAATGAACTCGCCGGCAGCGGCGCGAATGGCGGCGGCGACGGTGGCTTTTGGCGAAACGAACTTCGGCGTGAACCAGGGAAACGAGCCGATCAGATCATGCGTGACCAAAACCTGCCCGTCGCATTGCGGCCCCGAGCCGATGCCGATCGTCGGAATGGAAATCGACGCGGTGATGCGCCCGGCGACTTCAGGCACCACCAGTTCGAGCAGCAGCGCAAACGCGCCCGCCCGCTCGACCGCGGCTGCGTCCGCGAGCAACTTTTCGGCTTCGTCCGCGGTCTTGCCCTTCATCCGATAGCCGCCTTCCACCAGCACTCTTTGCGGCATCATTCCGATGTGGGCCATCGTCGGAATTCCAGCCGCGACCAGCCCGGCGATCTGCGAAACATGCGACGCACCGCCTTCGAGTTTCACCGCGTGCGCGCCCGCTTCGATCAGCCGCCGAGCATTGGCCAGAGCCGATTCCGGGTCGTCGTAGCTCGCGAAAGGCAGGTCAGCCAGCACCGGCGTGTGCGTGCTTCCCCGTGCCACGGCGCGCGTGTGATGAATCATTTCATCCATCGTGACGTGCGTCGTGTTCGGATACCCGAGCACGACCATTCCGAGCGAATCGCCGACGAGCAACAGGTCGATCCCCGCCTCCTCCAGCAGCCGGGCCATCGGATAATCGTACGCGGTCAGCACGGCGATTTTCTCGTCACGCATTTTTGCCGTTCGGATTTTTTCTAAACTCATGCGAAACCGTTCTGCCGCTACCACGACCGGGCGAAAACGTCCACCGCAGGGGAGGGCGGAAGTTTTCCCAAAAGCGCCGCGACCGATTCGCGCTGGCCGGGCAGGACAAAATCGGGCCGGAGTTCGTGCAAGGGCTGGAGCACAAAACGGCGCTCGTGCGCGCGCGGGTGGGGCATCGTCAGCGCCGGCGCGTTCGATTGGAGGTCGCCGAAATAAATCAGGTCGAGGTCGATGGTGCGCGGTGCGTTGCGCTCTCGCGTCGCGTGGCGACCGAGATGCATTTCAATTCTTAGCAGCGCCTCCAGCAGCTCGCGCGGCTGCCCGTTGAAATCCAATTCCACGACGGCATTTAGAAAAGTTTGCGCTCCCGGCGCGCAGGCGACTGGTTCCGTTTCGTAAACCGAAGAGCAACAAAAAGGCTCGCCCACGCGGTGAAGCGCGCGGAGTTCGTCGCGCGCGCGTTGCAGGTTTTGCAATCGCCCGCCGAGATTCGAGCCGAGGGCGATCGCCGTCCTCACCGCAGTCCGAGCACGTCCTGCATGTCGTAAAAACCGGCCGGTTTCGCCGCCGCCCATTTCGCCGCGCGAATCGCGCCGCTGGCAAACGTGTCGCGACTCGACGCCTTGTGCGTGAGTTCCACCCGCTCGCCTTGCGCCGCGAAAATGACCGTGTGATCGCCCACGACATCGCCGCCGCGGATCGCGTGAACACCGATTTCACTCGCCGTGCGCTCGCCGACGATGCCGTGCCGTCCATGCCGCGTGTCGTCGTGGTAGCTGAGTTTCCGCGCCTCGGCCAAAATCTCCGCCAGCCGTTTGGCCGTCCCGCTCGGTGCGTCTTTTTTTAGACGATGATGCATTTCGACGACTTCGAGATCGAAGCCGGGCCCGAGAATATCCGCCGCCTGGCGCGTGAGCCAAAAGAGCGTGTTGACGCCGACGGAAAAATTCGGAGCGAGCACGACCGGAATTTTTTGCGCCGCGATTTTTACCGCCGCGACTTGCGCGTCGGTGTGGCCGGTGGTGCCGATGACGAGCGTTTTGCCCAGCGCCGCGCAGTCGCGGGCGAGCCGCTCGGTGATCGTGTGGTGGCTGAAGTCGATGACGGCGTCGCAGTCGCCGAGTGCCGCGTGCAGATCGTCGTGCGTGTCGATTTCGGCGACCACAGTCACCTCCGCGTCGGCCTTCGCGCACGCGCTCACCGCCTGCCCCATGCGCCCGTGCGAGCCGTGGACGAGAAGTTTCAAAGCACTCACGGGATCAACCTCAAACTTTGCAGCGTCGTCCGCAGTTTGGCCGCGCTGGTTTCTGTCAACTCGCACAGCGGCAAGCGAACATCGGACGTCATCCGTCCGGCGCGCTCCGACCACGCGAGCGCGGTTTTCACCGGCACCGGATTCGCCTCGACGAACAAGTCCTTGAACAGCGGCAGCCAGCGAAAATGCGCGGCGCGCGCGGCGTCATTTTTTCCCGCGAGAAAAGCGCGCACCATGTCGCTCACTTCACGCGGGATGAGGTTCGACGCGACGCTGATGACGCCCGCCGCGCCGACGGACAGGAAGGGCAGCGTGAGCGAGTCGTCGCCGGATAAAATGTCGAACTCCGCAGGCAGCGCGGCGCGCAGTTGGCTCACGCGCTCGACATTTCCGCCGGCTTCCTTGATCGCCACAATGTTCGGGCACGCGGCGGCGAGACGGCTCACCGTTTCGACGGCAATCTCGATGCCGCAGCGACCGGGGATGCTGTAAAGCACCAGCGGCAGGGCAGTGGATTTGGCGATTTTTTGGAAGTGGCGAAACAAGCCTTCGGGCGAGGGCTTGTTATAATAGGGCGCGACCAGCAGCGCCGCGTCCGCGCCGACTTTTTCCGCGTCGCCGGTGAGTGAGATGGCTTCGTCGGTCGCGTTCGAGCCGGTGCCGCCGATGACTTTGCAGCGTCCGCTCGCCACTTTCACCGCGAGTTCGATCACCCGGCGGTGCTCCGCGTGATCGAGTGTCGGTGACTCGCCCGTGGTGCCTACGGGGACGATGCCTTCGACGCCGTTTTCGATCTGAAATTCGATGAGCCGCTCGAACGCGCGGTCGTCGATTTGGTCGTCGAGAAAAGGCGTGACCAGCGCTGTGTAAGTGCCACGAAACATGGGACGGGAATGTCGCGAGATCGGCCGGTTGAGTCGAGCGGATTTTAACCGCCGGTGACGCGAGGCAGCGCAGTCGGTCGATTTGAGAACTCACGCCCGCCGACTGATCCACGGCGGAAATTCAAATCTCCATCGTGCCCTCGAAAACAAAGGTCGCCGGCCCGGTCAGCGTGACCTTGCCGTACCCCGCGGCCGTTTTCTCGAAGCCGGCTTCCAGCACATCGCCTCCGCGCACGCGCACGGCGACGGGCGATTGGGCGCCGGTCAGTTCGTGAAAAATAATCCCGCTCGCCACGACGCCGGTGCCGCACGCGAGCGTCTCGGCTTCGACGCCGCGCTCGTAGGTGCGAATGGCGATGGTCTGCGCGTCGATCTTTTGCGCGAAGTTGACATTGGTTCCGGCGGGCGCGAACGCCGCGTGATGACGGATTTGCGCGCCGAGCCGCTCGACGGCGACGTCGTCCAAAGCCGGGCCGTGATCGAGAAAAAGCACCGCGTGCGGAACGCCCGTGTTCACAAAATGCGCGGTGAGGTTTTCGTGCTCGAGCGCCAGTTCGACGTTCATCCGCAAATCTTTGGGCGTGCTCATCGTCAGCCGCACGGCGTCGCCGATCAGTTCCGCGCCGATCACTCCAGCCGGCGTCTCGAATTGGACTCCTCCGCGAAGACCAGCCGCCCGGCTCGCAAAGCGCGCAAAACAGCGCGCGCCGTTCCCGCACATTTCGGCTTCGCTCCCGTCGCGATTATAATAGCGCATCCGAAAATCCGCGCCGTTCCGCGCCGGCTCGACGGCGAGCACGCCGTCCCCGCCGACACCGCGATGACGGTCGCACAGCTTCGCAATGACCTTCGGGTCGAGTTGAAGTTTTTCGTCGCGATTGTCGAGCAGCACGAAGTCGTTTCCGGCTCCGTTCATTTTGGTGAAGGTCAGCAGCATGACTTCCAGCGTCGGCAGGATTTTTGGAAAATCAAATCGGCGTCGCGCGAAATGTCAGGGCCGCCGATGAACACGGCTGAACGCCAGATCATTTTGCAAGCGGTGTTTCCGCCGGGTTCATCCGCGCTTGTTTCCTACCAAGGGAACCAAACCGGTTGCGCCGTCCGGAAACTTTGCGACCAGTGGAAAATGCTGCGCCGAGTTCTTCTCAGTCTCGTTGGAACGCTTGGCCTTTTTTTTTCCGCGAATGCAGAGGAATCGCTTGATGCAAGCCTGCCGAAGCTCAACCGCATCGTCTTGGAAAAAGTGCGGGAGATGCCGCAGGGTGGAAGCTATTCCACGCATCCCGTGGCCACCATTCGGTTGAAGTCTGCGGCGCATTTCGAGTCGGGAAAATTCTTCGTGCTGCCAGGGTCGGCGTCACCCAGTTATTGCTCGGGCGCGACGTATCTGGTCTTCCTGAAAACAGTCGAGGAACTGCGGGCGCGGAGTCAGCTTTCGCTCGACTACGAGACGCTCAACGCGTTGATGATTCGCGAAGGGCAGCGCGACGGCGCGGGCGTGTGGGGACGCTGGAACGCGAACGGCCCCGGCACCGCCCGACTGTTTCACGAACTCGGTCTTGGCAAAAACTTCGACGACTTCGCGAAGGCGCTGCCGGGCGATTTCATGAAGATTTTTTGGACCTCCGAAGTTGGGAAACTGGAGCGCGGACATTCGGTGGTTTTTCTCGGCACCGAAAAGCGCGACGGGGTCGAGCAGGTGCGTTTCTGGTCGAGTAATGTGCCGGCGGGTTATGGCGAGAAGTCGGTGCCGCGGACAAAAATTGCGCAGGCGATTTTCTCGCGTCTGGAGGCGCCGGAAAATCTCGCGCGCATCAAAACGGCGCCGGAACTCGACGCCTACTTGGCTGGGCTGCTCACCAATCGTTCCAGCTTCGAGGCGGCAAAAAAAAAGTGCGGGATGTGACGCGCGGGCGTGCGGAATGAGTTGCCCCCCGGCCTTCCATCCAGTTTCTTCCGCGAGATGTTGTTGCTAAAACGCCTGCTGACCTGCGCGGTTTTGTTCGTCGCCTTTTTCCTGTTGCTCGATGTGGCCGGCACGATCGTCGGCAGTGCGGTGCTCGCCGCGAGCATGAGTTCCACCGTGCCTCCGCACGACTTCGACGCTGCCTACGCCGCCGGGGTTCGCATCGCGGAGGAATTTGGCAAACGATACAGCGGTTTCATCGCCCTCGGCGCGATGAGTCTGGCCGTGTTTTTCTCCACAGGCCTGGCTTTTTCCCGCACACTGCCCTGGTGCCGACCAGAGCCGGAGCAACCGCCCGAGGACTAAACCCATGTCCTTTTTACTGACTCCCGAGTTCTGGGCGCGCTG
>JANXWU010000199.1 GCA_025350985.1 Spartobacteria bacterium
GCCCCGAGGGGACCATGGCGTCGGCGCCCAGGATGTCGACCGACAGCTCGGTGACGATGCGGTGGTACTCGCTCCAGTAGAGCTTGAAGATCGAGCCATCGGGTCCGGGGTGGTGCCCCTCCAGGAACTGGGTGAGCTGACGCCATCCGAGCCACTGCATGATCTGGACCTTGGAGTAGCACCATGCGAGGCGCTGACGCACGCGCGGGTCGCAGGTCGCGCCGCGCTCGCGGGCCAGGTCAAGCAGGCGCTGGAACTCGTCGGCGAATTTGATCGGCATCGTGGCCGCGGCCTCTCCCCGCTCGAACCCGAGCATCCCACGACGTCGTGCGCGCCGTGCTGCTGGAATGTGCCTATCGGCCCACGCCGACCATCAAATCAGGCCGGGCTTATCCCGAGCCGCCGGACTGGCTGGTGGAGGCCATCATCACGGCGGTGCGTCAGCGGCAGGCCGGAGAAAACGTCGAGGTTTTCAAGACGCTCGTCGCGAGTGGAAAAGTCCCGGCCTTGCGCGATTTTCTCGCGGAAAATCCGTCCGCGCTCGACGCGACTTCGCGCGGACTTTACGACGCGCAGGCGCTCAGCCTGTTGCAATTGCTGATCGAGCTGCCGCAGGGCCGTGCGTCGCTGGCGGCCTATGCCCAGGATTTTCCGCGCGGTGACGGAGGCAATCCCGCCGGGCACTTGCTCGCGCATTTTCCCACGCTCGCGGGCTCAGAGCAGAGTCTGGGCAAATGGTGGGCGCTGAGTCTGGCGCGTCTCGCCTCGTCCGACCGCTTTCACGGCGCGTCACCGGAAGAAACCGAGCGGCAACTCGCGGCGCTGCTGACGATCGAAGTCCTGCAAAAGGACACGGCGAGAAAATTTGAGATTGGGCAGTTCGCCGAATATTTGAAAATCCCCGCCAGCCGCGCGGCGCTGAGAAATCGCATTCTTGACCTCGCCGCGCTTTCCACCGGGGCGCACGCTTTGTTCCGCCCCGTTATCGCCGAATACGAGCAGATCCTCGCGCAAATCGAGCGCGGCAAGATCAAAGACGTGCCGAAGCAACTTGCCTCGGCCGCGACTTATCGCGCGATGATTTTGTCGCGGCTGGGCGACATCAACGACTACCTCAACTGGATTGAGGCGACGCAGACGCCGACGGAAAGCGGCGCGTTCAAAAGCACTCCCAGCGCCCTCCCGGCCTCGCCCAAACGCGCCGATGCCATCAGCAAGTATTTGGATGCGATGGAGAAGGCGTTTAACGATTGAAACCGCCGCGATCGGACGCGTTTCGCGCGATTTCCACTGGCGCATCCGAGGGGTCGCCCGGATAGTATTTCGTTGACCTTCGCAGCCTGCCGCCTCCCTTCATGAATCCCACAGTTCGCATCCTGCTTTTCGACGACGATGGCGATGATCGGGCATTTTTAGTGGATGAACTGAACCGGGAAATGCCATCCGCCGTCGTCGTGGAATTGGCCGGTGCGGAACAATTGGCGACCGAGTTGAAGGATGCCAGTTTCGATCTCGCCATCATCGAGAGCCGGCTTTCGTGGATCGAGGGGCTGGAGCTTTTGCAGCAGTTGAAAAAAGCGCGTCCGGAATCCCCGGTAATCATGTTCACCGCCGAGGGCGGCGTGGAGACGGCGGTGGAGGCGATGAAGGCCGGGCTCGATGATTTCGTGGCGAAATCCAGCGGGCCGGAAGCATTGCTCGCGGCGGTGCGTTCCGCCTTGGAGAAGGCGCGGCTGCGAGAGGCGAAAAAATCCAGCGAAGCCCGTTATCGCAGCGTCTTCGTCAATGTGCCGATTGGCCTTTTTGTCGTCTCGACGAACGGAACGATCATCGACGCCAACGCGGCCCTGTTGAAAATTCTCGGGTTCGAGGGCGAGGGGATTTTACCGGTGCAAAATATCCGGGATTTTCAGGTGAACACCGAGGTCACTTCCCGCTGGCTGGAACGATTGCAACGCGAAGGAATCGCGCGCGACATGGAGATCGAACTGGTGCGTCCCGACGGGCGCACGGTTTGGATCGAGATGAATGCGCGGCTGGAGCGCGACGACGAGGGGGGCGTGCTTTTTTACCACGGAGCGGTGGAGGACATCACCGAACGTCGGCACGCGGGGCAGGTGCTCCGCGAGAGCGAGGAGCGTTTTGCGGCCTTCATGGACAACAGTCCTGTGATGGCCTTTCTCAAAGATCAGGAAGGGCGCTACGTCTATCTCAACGAGCCTTGCCAGAAATTGTTCGGGCCTCTGCTGGGTCACTTGGATGACGCCCTCTTTACGCCGTCGCAAGTCATGCAAAATCGCGCGAGCGACCTCGAGGTAATGAGTGGAGCCAAGGCGGTCGAAACCCTCGATTCCGTCGCGACCACGGCGGGTGACCTCCGCTGCTGGATGACGATTAAGTTTCCGGTCATAGACGCGGCGGGGCAAAAATTCGTGGGCGGAGTGGCGATCGACGTGACCGAACGCGAGCGGGCGCGAGAGGCGGAATCCCAAAATGAACGGCGTTTTCGTGACCTCTTTGAAAGTTCACCGGACGCGATCTTTGTCGAGGATCCCAGCGGTTGGGTGCTCGATGTAAACCCCGCAGCGTGCCGGCTGCATCGCATGTCGCGGGAAGAACTGATCGGCAAAAACGCGGTCGATCTGGTTCCGGAGGACATGCGCGAGGAAATGGCGAGCGAGTTTCAAAAACTCGCGTGCGAAGGTCTTTCACGTTTTGAAAGTTGCGCCCTGACCGCGGACGGAGACGTGATCCCGGTGGCGATCAGCGTGAATAGCGTCGAGCACATGGGCCGGCTCGCGCTGCTGCTGCACGTCCGCGACATGAGCGAGCACAAGCAGTTGCAGGCGCAGTTTCTGCACTCGCAAAAAATGGAGGCGATCGGACGACTCGCCGGCGGGATCGCGCACGATTTCAACAATCTGCTCACCGCGATTCTCGGTTACAACGCGCTGATGCTGAAAGAAATCGCGCCCGGCCATCCGCTGCGTTCGAGCGCGGAGCAAGTCCGCCAGGCGGCCGAGCGCGCGGCAAATTTGACCCAGCAATTGCTCGCCTTCAGCCGCAAGCAAACGCTGCGGCTGGGCGTGATCGATTTGAACGTCGTCGTCTGCGAAATCGAGAAACTGCTGCGCCGCCTGATCGGAGAAGACATCGAATTGCTCGATGAACTCGCCGAGGGCATCGGACGCGTCCGTGCGGATCGCGGCCAGATCGAACAAGTTATCATCAACCTCGCCGTCAACGCCCGCGACGCGATGCCCGAGGGCGGGCAGCTCACCATCCGCACGGCGAATCTTCAACTGACGGACACCAAGCCGGCTGAACTGGTCTCGATCAAGCCCGGAGATTACACCGTGCTCACCATCAGCGACACGGGCACGGGCATGATCGAGACCAGTTCAGCCGGCTTGGTGTCCGTCAGTTGCAGATTCGCCGTGCGGATGGTGAGCTGCCCGCCCTCGGGCATCGCGTCGCGGGCG
>JANXWU010000205.1 GCA_025350985.1 Spartobacteria bacterium
TTTTCCTCGCCGCCCGCTGCGGCCACAACTTGTTCGACGATCTGTTTGGCGCTGTTGGGCGCAGCGCGCAGATCGCCGGGGAATGTGCCGGCGGCCCCGGCGATGACAGCGGTCGCTAGGGAAGATTTGATGAACTGACGACGGGAAACATTCTGGAAGGGTGTTTTCATGGAAATAACCTCGCGGGTTTTGAGAATGCACTCGGGGGAGTGGCTGTTAAAAAAACGCATCTCGTTCGAGCTGCGGACGGAATTGTTTCCAAACTTGCGGTCCGCCCTCAAAGCCGCCGACTCGAAATCGGACCTCGTTATTTATCCGAAGGCCGGGCACGGATTCCACGCCGACTACCGCCCGAGCTATCGCGAGGAGGACGCCAGGACGGCTGGCGTCGGTTGCAGGATTGGTTCAAGAAATACGGCGCGATGTAACGCGCCGCACCGCTAACGAAATTAAAAAAAGGCGCCCCGGTCGGATCACAGCGATCATTATTCCGGAACGCCTTTAATTGCCCCGCGATGCCGTCTGTGACGATTTCCCGTTCCCTATGGCAACGGGCGGGTGACCGCCGGCTGGCCCGCTGACTTCCAACGAAGGCATGTCATTGAGCCATCCAGCCAAGCCCCCTACTTATCGTAATATCGGTTCGGGAGTTCGCGCACGTTGGTCGAACACCGCAGGGCAAATCGAAAATTTGCGATTTCTAAATGCTGATTTTTGATCGAAGCAGGACACTGGCGGTGGCGCTGTTTTTTCAATCAGAAATCAGCAATCAGAAATCAGCAATTCAAAGAACTACTCGCGAATCGCCGCACCGAGCCCGCTCTTCAGTCGCTCTTTTAAGCGCGCGTGCGCGGCGTTGGCTTCGTTGATCGTCAGTGTCCTTTCCGGCGTCCGGTATGTCAATGAATAGGCTAGGGATTTTTTGTCGGCGGCGATTTTTCCACCGCTCGCATCGCTGAACACGTCGAACAATTTCACCTCCGCGAGCAACGGCTCGTTGGCGTTTTTTAAAACATCCGCCACCTGCGCGTGCGCCACGGCGAGCGGGACGATCAACGCCACGTCGAGCGTGACGGCGGGGAATTTTTCGATGGCGCGGCAAAGGCGCGGCGCACTTGCGTCGTCGAGCACGGAGAGGTTCAACTCGGCAACGAGCACCGGCGTGGTCACGTCCAAAGCGCGCGCCTGCGCGGGCGGAAGCTGACCGACGACGCCGATTTGTTTCTCCCTCAGAAAAATCTCCGCGCCGAGCGCGAGGGTCGGATGTTGCAGCGGACGAAACTCGATCCCATCCACGCCGAGCGCTTCGACCACGCCTTTCAGGTCGAAGAAATCGGCGTCCCGCACTTTCGTTTCGCGCCAGGAGTTTGCACCCGTCGCGCCGGTGGCCAGCAGGCCGAGCAGGTTCATCTCCTCGCCGCCGCGCCACACGCGCCCGACTTCAAACAAGCGCACGCTTTTCGTCCCGCCGCACACATTATTCCCGAGCGTCTGCACCAATCCCGGCACGAGGCTGGGCCGCATCACAACTTGATCTTCGACCAGCGGATTGCGCACGCGCAGCAGGCCGGGCAGGCCTTCGAGCCTCTGCTCGCCGACGAGGGTGAGCGTGCGTGTTTCGTAAAATCCGAGCGCCGCGAGTTGACGTCGCAGCGTCATATCCCGGTCGTGCGCGCGATCGCTGTCGCTGCTCGGAACGAAGCGGCCGGCGACGCGCGAGGGGATGTTCTCGATGCCCACCACGCGCGCGATTTCCTCAATGAGATCGACCTCGCGCGTAAGGTCCTGGCGAAACGACGGCACGCGCCATGACTCGCCATTTTGCTCCAGGCCAAAGTTGGTGAGGATGCTGTCGATTTTCACCGGCGGCAGGTCGATGCCGAGCAATGAGTTCACACGCTTGATGCGCAGCGAAACCGTGCGGCGAAAATCCGGCAGCGCGCCGACCGTGGCGAGGCCGTGCTCTTCACCGCCTGCAAGTTCAAGCATTAAATCCGCCGCCCGCTGCGACGCCGCGAGAACTTTTTCTGGATCGACGCCGCGCTCGAAGCGGTAGCTGGAATCGCTGCTCAACCCGAGCCGACGGCCCGTGCGTCGAATCGCGCTGGCCTGAAAATACGCGCTCTCCAAAATGACGTTGCGTGTCGAGGCGGTGACGCCGGTTTCCTCGCCGCCCATCACG
>JANXWU010000278.1 GCA_025350985.1 Spartobacteria bacterium
GATGCACGAGTTTTCCCTCCCGCCTGCCACTACGCGGTCTTCTTTCGACCGCCGCCGCTTTCTTTCGCGACTGACTTTGGGCGCGGCACTGTTCGCGGTGCCCGGCGCTTTTGCCGAGGAACTCCTTCGCACACCGCGTCAGACCGAAGGGCCGTTTTATCCCGACAAACTCCCGCTCGACACCGACAACGACCTCGTCCTCGTCAACGATTCCACCACGCCTGCCGTCGGCGAAATCACCTGGTTGAGCGGTCGCATTCTCGACGCGAAAGGCAGCCCGGTGCGGAATGCCACCATTGAGATTTGGCAGGTCGATCACAGCGGCATTTACCTCCACAGCCACGGCGGCGACCGCGAGAAGCGCGACCAGAATTTCCAAGGCTACGGGCGCTTCGTCACCGGATCGAGCGGCGATTACGTTTTCCGCACGATCAAGCCGGTGGCCTATCGCCCGCGCACGCCGCACATCCACGTCGCGGTGAAAACCAAACGCGAAAAACTGACCACCCAGTGCTACGTCCAGGGCGAGCCACTGAACGAGCGTGACGGCGTGCTCAGCGGCATCCGCGACCCGAAGGCGCGGGCGTCGGTCATCGTGGCTTTTGCTCCGCTGAAAGACTCGCGCATCGGCGAACTGGCCGCGCGATTCGACATCGTGCTCGGTTTTACGCCGGAGGCTTGACGGCCTCTTTTTTCACGGCCGAGCCGCCGCGCAAAACGCCCGCCAGCGTCGTCAGCAAATTCTCGCGCGTGTAAGGTTTTGCGAGCACGCCGTCCACCTGCAGCTCTCGCAACTCCGCCACCCGCCCCAGCTCGTCGTCGCCACTGGAAGTGATCACCTTGAGGGCCGGGTTCACTTTTCTCAACGCCCGCACCAGCGCGAGCCCATCAACGTGCGGCATCCTCACGTCCGTGAGCACCAGCGAGATTTCTCCGGCGGCGCGCGCATAGATCGAAATCGCCTCCGTCCCGTCCGCAGCCAGCAGCACGCGGTACCCGCTTCGGGTCAGCATCGCCTCGGTCACCGCGCGAATGCCCGGCTCATCATCGACGACCAGAATCAACTCGCTGTGACCGGTGGGAGGAGCAGTGCCCGCCTGCGACGCCCCCCCTCCGGTGATGCCGCCGGGAGAGGCGGGCAAAAAGATTTTGAACACGGTGCCGCTGCCGGGTTCGCTTTCGACGCGGACGAAACCGCCATGACTTTTGACGATGCCGACGACGGTGGAAAGTCCCAAGCCCGTGCCTTTGCCGACTTCCTTGGTGGTGAAAAACGGGTCGAATATCTTCTCCAAAATTTGTGGAGGAATGCCGCAGCCCTCATCGCGCACGGTGAGCAAAACATACGGGCTCGCCGTGGCCACGCCCGCTGGACCGGCGGCAATCTTACCGCGTTCGATATTTTCCGCCGTGAGCGCGAGCACCCCGCCCGCCGGCATCGCGTCGCGGGCGTTGACGCACAGGTTGAGCAGCACTTGGTGAATCTGCGTGGAGTCGCCCAGGATCGGCCACAAATCATCCGGCATCTCCTCGACGAACCGGATGGATTTTGGAAAGGCCTCGCGCGCCAGCCCGGCAATTTCCCGCACCAAGTTCCGGGGCTGAAGCAGCACGCGCTCGCCTTCCATGCCGCGCGCGAAGGTCAGCATTTGCTTGACGATGTCCGCTCCGCGCTGCGCGCTCTTCTCAATCGTGCTGACGACCTGCGCGCGATCACGCAGATGGTCGTCGTGCAAAAGCGACGCCGACATGAGGATGGGCGTGAGGATGTTGTTCAAGTCGTGCGCCACCCCGCTCGCCAGCGTGCCGATGCTTTCGATGCGCTGCGAACGCAGGAATTGCTCCTCGAGGCTTTTGCGTTCGGTGATGTCGCTGTTGATGGCGAGCACCGATTCCGGTTCGCCCTTTTCATTCCGCACCAGCGTCCAGCGGCTGTCCACCAGCAGCGCCCGGCCGCTTTTCGCGCGATGCGTAAATTCCCCGTGCCATTCGCCGCGCACCAGCAGTTCGTTTTTTGCCGCCGCGAAGGCCTTGGGGTCGGCTTGCACGAGTTCGACGATCGACCGGTCCACTGCCTCCGCGGCACTCCACCCGTACGTTTTCTCCGCGCCCCTGCTCCAAAACCGAATGCGATTGGAAAGGTCGCGCACGGTGATCGCGTCCTGCGCGAGATCGAGCAAACGCGCCTGCTCGAGCAGTTTCGCCTCGGCTTTGCGCACCGCTGTCGTGTCGCGGAAGACGACGGCCGCGCCGACGATTCGGTCCTCCTGATCGCGGATGGGCGCGCTCAGGTATTCGACGTGAAACCACGAGCCGTCCTTGCGCCAGAAAACCTCGTCCAGGATCCGGTGCGTCTGCCCGTCCTTGAACACGCGGTAAATCGGACAATCGTCCTGCTGGTAAACACTCCCGTCGAGCTTGGAGTGGTGGATGGTGACGTGGGCGGGTTTGCCGAGCAGCTCGCCGTGCCCCCATCCGAGCATTTTTTCGGCGGCGGGATTTTCAAACGTGATGTTGCCGTCGCGGTCGATCACCTGGATGCCTTCGGCCACCGCATCGAGGATGAGTTTATACTTCCGGCGCAACTGTTCGAGCGCCTCATCCACCGCGCGCTTTTCCTGTCGCAGCCGCTTTTGCTCCAGCGCCTGCGCGACCGCCGGACCCAGCCGCACCAGCCGGTCTTTGAGCACATAGTCGCTCACGCCCTGCTTCATCGCCTCCACCGCCATCTCCTCGCCGATCATGCCGGAGACGAGCACGAACGGGATATCCGGCGCACGCTCCTTGGAGATTTCAAAAGCGCGCAGACCATTGAACAGCGGCAGCCGGTAGTCGGAAATAATGAGGTCGGGAACGATCTCGAGCGCGTCGAGAAAATCGTTCTCGGTCTCCACCCGCCGAACCTCGAAGGCAAAGCCCGCGGCCCGCAGTTCGCGAAACATCAGCTCCGCATCCGCCGTTCGATCTTCCACCAGCAGCAGCCGCAGGGGATCCTTCATCGGGTTCTCCTTGCGCCACGGAACGCGGTTCCGTTCCGACGCACTTCAACCGCACACACGCCGTCAATTCGGGGGATTTCCGCTGGAGATTTCGGGTCCATCATTCACCTCGCTCGGCAGCAGGAAGGAAAAGCACGCGCCCTGGTCTGGCGCCGCCTCCACCCACATGCGGCCTCCGTGAAGATGAAGGATGCGCTGGACAATGGCAAGACCCGCGCCGAGGCCCTCGTATTCGCGCGGATCGTGGAAGCGCTGGAACAGCCCAAAAAGTTTCTGCGCCTGGTCCGGATTGAATCCGACGCCGTTGTCCTGGATGTGATAGATGCAACCCTCCGGCACCGTCCGCGAGCCGATCTCGATCACCGCCTCCGCTCGGGCGCGTGAAAATTTAATGGCATTGGAAATCAAATGACCCCACGCCCGTTTGAGCAGGGCGCGGTTGGCGTGGGAGGAAACAAGCGCGCCGACGCGAAACTCGATCCGTCGATTTTCGCACTCCCGCGCCGAATCCGCGATGCACTCCCGCACCAGTTCGAGGTGATCCACCAGACTTCGCTCCATGCTCCCAGCACTCAACCGGGCGTAGTCGAGCAGCGCGTCAATGAGTTCGCGCAGTTCGCGGGTGTTCAATTGGAGCGCGTCGAGGCAGCGCTTCGCTTCGGACGAAAATTCCGACGCGTGATCCTCGGCCAAAATCCGCGCATAGCCGTCAATCGCCCGCAGCGGTGCCAGTACATCGTGCGCGACGGTCGAGGAAATTGTCTCCAGTTCCCGCCGCGCCAAGGCGAGCCCCTCGGCGTGCGCGGCGGCGCGCCGCTCCAAGGCTTGGTTCGCGGCCAGCAACGCCTTTACCTGCCGCTGCGCCTCGGCCAATTCCGACAAAGGTTCGCTCCGCCCGTGTTCCCCGGAATGGACCGGCGTCTCAGGCATCGCTCTTCAGCGCGCCTCTTTTCCCGAGGGAAGGAACGCCTCAATTTGCTGCACGAAGGTTTGCGGATTGATCGGTTTGCTGATGTGACCATCAAACCCGGAGGCGAGAATTTGCTCCCGGCTCTCCGCTATTTCCCAAGCGGTGACCGCGACGATCGGGATGGCCTGCAAAGCCAGGTCATCGCGAAGCTGGCGCACCACTTCAAACCCATCCATCCGCGGCAATCCAATGTCGCACAGCACCAAGTCCGGCATCTCGCGCTGCGCCCGCCGAAGCCCTTCCGCGCCGTCCCACGCGGTGATGGGCGTGTGGCCGGCGGCCTTGAGCAAATGGTGCATCAGGTCGTGATGCGCCGCGTTGTCTTCGATGATGAGGATGCGTGCTGGCATGGCCGCGGGCAGCCTGCGCTCATTCTTTGGGCACTTCCACTTCCTTGATCGCGAGGTTGCGAAAACTCACCGTGCCGTGATCGCCCTGCAAAAAAAGCGACCCGGGCTCAGTCACGTTTTTGTCCAGTTCGCTGCCCGTCGCCTTGTTGCACTCGACCTGATCGTGAATTTTTTTGCCGTTGAGGACGACGGTGATTTTGTTGCCGACGATCGTCGCTTCCACCGTTTGCCACTCGCCCGCCGGCTTGCTCGCGAACTCGTCTGGCGCTTTGAAATTATAAATCGCGCCGTTGCCAGTGATCGCCGGCTTGCCTGCTTTGAAATCGCCGAGAATCTGAATCTCGTGCCGCCCGCGCAGATAAAAGCCGCTGTTGGAATTGTCGGGCACCATGAATTCATACTTCACCGTGAAGTTCCAAAACTTCTGATCAGTCACCAAATCCACGCCGTGCTCGCCCTTGTTCACGGTGTTCGTGAGCACGCCGTCCGCCACGCTCCAACTGCTGTGCGCATCGGCTCTGCGAAGATGCCAGCCGGTTAAATCCTTGCCGTTGAAGAGCGGTTTGAAACCGGTGCTGTCGTCGGCAAAAGTCGCGGTGATGGTGAAAAGGAGGGTGGAGAAGGCGAGTAATTTTTTCATGAGATGGAAGTCGGCGCGCGGCGGATGATGGTGAGCCGGATTTTTATTTACCAAACGCGGAGAAATCTTACCAGCTTCCACGCCGGATGGTTCGGGACTGATTCAAAAAAACGCGCGTCATTCGGAGCGAAGCGCATCGGCGGCGAAGAATCTCCTTCCCCTCCCGAAGCGACGATTTGGAAAATGCCATCGCCGTCTTTCACCAAGCCCGCGACCAGCGGGGGCTTTCATCCGAGTCGCTGCGCAGTTTCGACTTTACACCCGCGTCCAGTTCCAGCTTGCGTCCAAAAAGCCACAAAAGATCGGACAACCGGTTCAGGTAGGTAATCACATTCGCGCCGAGTTCCTCGCCCGCGTCAGCCAGTGCCACCGCGCACCGTTCCGCCCGCCGGCAGACGGTGCGCGCCACGTCGAAAGCCGCCGCCGCGGCGTGCTCGCCGGGCAGCGACCAGTCCGACAACAGGCCGTCGATTTTTTCCAGTCGATGCACCTGCGCAGTCAAGCCCTCGACCATTTCCAACGTCACGTCGGGTGGTTCTTTTTGGCTGCTCTCTGGATGCGCCAGCGCGCTGCTGACCGCAAAAAGTTCGCGCTGAATCGCCTTCGCCGCGTCGCAGATTTCCGCGTCCTCACAAATCGCGCGCGCGAATCCCAGCGTGGCAATCAACTCATCAACCGTGCCGTACGCCTCGACGCGGAGTGCTGCTTTGGAAACGCGCCCGCCACCGACCAAACCCGTCGTCCCGTCGTCACCCGATTTCGTCGCGATGCTCATCGTGGATCAAATCGCCGAAGTTTCATCGTGGTTGAATTGCAAATTTCATCGTGGTTGGAATTGCCGAAGTCCCATCGTGAGTGGAATCGCGGAAAAAATAGAATCGCGTGTCATTCTGAGCGAAGCGGCAAGAGCGCAGCGAATGCCGCGGAGTCGAAGAATCTCATGCATTGGCTTTTGTGTGACCGACTCCACTGCGCTGCGCTCTAAATGACACCACGTTTGGTTTTTGAAAAAGAACGCCGCCTCACCACCGCGTCGCCTTGAATTTCCACCCCGGCACTTTTTTCTGCATCTCGGGTTCATCGTTTCGCTCCTTCAGCCCGCACCGCAAATAATTCTCGTGGCAGCGCGCCAGCGCCGCGCGATCCAGCTCGACGCCGAGCCCCGCGCCTTTCGGCAACGCGACGCATCCGTCTTCGATCTTCATCCGCCCGCCGGTGATGATCTCCTCCCACTGCCACGGATAATGCGTGTCGAGCGCGTAGCTCAAGTTCGGCATCGCCGCGCCGAGGTGCGTCATCGCCGCCATCGAAATGCCCGCGTGATTGTTCGAGTGCATCGACACGCCGCGGCCGAAAGTTTTGCAAAAAGCCGCCAGTTCCATCGAGGCGCGCAGGCCGCCCCAATAATGATGATCGGTGAGAATGATGTCCTCCGATTCGAGCCGCACCGCGCCCGGCAAATCCTCGAACGAAGTCGTGCACATGTTCGTCGCCATCGGCAGTTTCACCGCTTTGCGCACCGCGGCCATGCCGTCCTGCCCGCGCGCCGGATCTTCAAAATATTCGAGCACGCCTTCGAGTTCCTTCCCCCACTTGATCGACGTTTCCACGCTCCACACCGCGTTGGGATCGTAGCGAATGGGCACGTCGGGACCGAACGCTTCGCGCAACGCTTTCAACGCGGAAACTTCCTGCGCCGGTTCAAACACCCCGCCTTTGAGCTTGATCGATTTGAACCCAAACTCATCGATCATCGCGCGCGCCTGCGCGACGATTCCCTCGGGATCGAGCGCCGCGCGCTGCCGTGCCGCCGCCCAGCCGGTGGCCTTCGGATCGACCTCGAAGGCGAGTTCGCCGCCCGCGCCTTCGTATTTGTAAAAAAGATACGCCGAATACGGAACCCGTTCGCGCACGATGCCGCCGAGCAGCGTCGCCGCCGGGACGCCAAACGCCTTGCCCGCGAGGTCCAGGCACGCCACATCGACCGCGCTGTAAACCTGCACAATCTTGCGTTGATCCCACGGCGCATCACCGCGCGCCTGCGCCGACTCGGGCTTGAAATGCGCTCCCAGAGCCGATTTCAGGGCGTTCCAGTTTAGGGGATCAGAGCCGAGCACAATGGCGCGCGCCGCCAAAAGCACCTCATCCACCGCCGCGCTTCCCGGCACTTCGGCGAGTCCGGTGAGGCCGTTGTCGGTCACGAGTTCGACCACGGTGCGCAACGCGTACGGCGCGTGCAAACCCGCGGCGTTCAGCAGCGGCGGATCGCCGAGCGCGATCGGCGTGATGTGCATTTCGGTGATGCGCATGGGAAAAATTTACAGGTTTATTTTAACGCGGAGACGCCGAGGCGCGGAGAAAAATGAGACGGGGGTTTGAGGTTCGATTCATCCAAAATGTCTTCTCTGCGTTTCTCCGCGTCTCTGCGTTAAAATAGACGCTCCGATTGCAGAGGCGCGTTTCATTTTCCGCGCAGTGCCGCCGCGAATTGCCGCAGGCCCGTCGTCACCGCACCGCCGTCCGAGCCGAACGCCATCACGGTGTAACCTTCCTCCCGAAGCACCGGAATTTGATTCGGCGCGGTCACTAAAATTCCCGCGGCCTTTCCCGCCGCGCGCGCGCTTTTCGCCACCCGCCGACGCGCTTCGACAAACAGCGGATGATCGAAATTCCCCTGCACCCCGAGGTTCGTCGTCAAATCCAGCGGGCCGACGAAAAGCACATCGACCCCATCGACCGCTGCCATCGCGTCGAGATTTTCCAGCGCCTCCGGCGTTTCGATTTGCACCATGTTGACCAGCCGTTCGTGCGCGTGCGCGTAGTAGTCGTCGAAGTCGATCCCGAAGCCAGCGGCGCGATTGGATTTCGCCACGCCGCGAACCCCGCGCGGTGGATAGCGAAACGCCGCCACCGCCGCGCGCGCCTCCGTCTCGGTGCTCACGTACGGCACCATCACGCCACCCGCGCCGAGGTCGAGCGCGCGTTTGAAACGCGGCGTTTCGTTCGCCGCCAGCCGCACGATCGTCGCCGCCGGAGTGGCCGACGCCGCTTGGAGTTGATGCAGCAAAGTTTCGTCCGAACCGGGGCCGTGCTCGTAGTCGAGCATCAGCCAGTCGAACCCCGCGCGCCCCGCGATTTCGGCGGTCAATGAAGAGCCGAGATTGATAAACGTCCCGGCCAGCCATTCGCCGCCCAGGACGCGTTCGCGGAAGTTTGGCGTCGTGCTCATTGGGCGAGGTAAAGGCGATACAATGCCTGCGTGCCGCAGTCCTCCCAACCGTTCACCGCCACCTGGTCGTACAGTTTTTTCGCCACCGCGAGGCCGGGCAGATCGAGCTTCAACTCAGCGGCGCTTTCGAGCGCGATCTTCATGTCTTTCAAAATGTGTTTCACGTAAAAACCCGGCGCGAAATTCTCCGCCAAGGCGCGCGGCGCGAGGTTCGTCAGCGCCCAGCTTCCCGCCGCGCCGCCGCTGATGCTCTCGTGAACGCGCGCCGGATCGAGGCCCGCTTTTTTCGCGTAGGCGAGCGCTTCGCACCACGCGACCATTCCGACCGCGACTGAAATCTGATTCGCCATTTTGCAGTGCTGTCCCGAGCCCGCCGGCCCGAGCAGCGCGATGTTTTTTCCCATCAACTCCAACAGCGGTTTGGCGCGGGCGAACGCGGCCTCGTTGCCGCCGACCATGATGACCAGCCGCGCCTCCTTCGCTCCGATGTCGCCCCCGGACACGGGCGCATCCAGCGACGAAAGTCCGTGCGCTGAAGCCGCGTGGGCAATTCGTTTGGCGAGCACAGGACTCGAGGTGGTCATGTCGATCAGAAGTGCGCCCGGCTTCGCGCGCTCGACGATTCCACCGCCGCCCAAATAGCTCTCCTCCACGTCCATCGGGAAGCCGAGCATCGTGATGACCACGTCGGCGACCGCTGCCACATCACCGGCGGAGTCGTGCCATTGCGCGCCCGCGTTGAGGAGCGACTGCGCTTTTTCTTTCGTGCGATTGAAAACGTGAACGGCATGTCCGGCGGCCAGCAAGTGCCCCGCCATGCTGCGTCCCATGACGCCGGTGCCGACAAAGCCGATCGAGTGAGTTGGCATAAAGTGCGGACGTTATAGAAACACGCCGCGGCTGAGGATAGGAAAAATTTCGCCGCGGCCATGCCTGCGCTGCTGCACGCACGCACTCGCTTCGTCTTCGCTTGCACGTTCGATGTTCGATGTTGGATGTTCGGGGTTCGATGCTCGCTTTCCTCCTCGCCCCGCTCGGCATTCTGCTGCTCAGCGTCGTCTTCATCGTCGCGGCGGTGGCGGTTTTCCGCATCCACGCGTTCTTCGCCTTGATGATGGCCGCGATGCTCGTTGGCCTGCTGACCGCGGTTGGACAAACGGGCGACCAGCGTTTTGTCAAAGCCATCGAATCCGTGATGGCGGAACTCGGAGCCACCGCGAGCAAGATCGGTTTCACCATCGCCGTCGCCGCCGTCATCGGCCTGTGCCTGATGGAAAGCGGCGCGGCGGACAAGATCATCCGGCGCTTCATCGCCGTCGTCGGGGAGGCGCGCGCGGGCGTGGCGCTGCTCGCGTCCGGTTTCATTTTGTGCGCGCCGGTTTTCTTCGACACCGTGCTGTTGCTCCTCCTGCCGCTGGCGCGGGCGCTGAGTTTGCGGACGGGAAAAAACTACCTGCTTTATGTGCTCGCCATTTGCGCTGGCGGCTCGATTTCCAATGGCATCATCCCGCCTGCGCCGGGGCCGCTCTTCGTCGCCGAAACCCTCAAGCTCAACCTCGGCCTCACTATTTTAACCGGCATCGCGATGGGCATTTTACCGGCGTGCGGCGCCTATTCGATTGCACGCTGGATGAATGCCCGCCTGCACTTCCCGGTGCGCGCCATTCCCGGCTCCACGCTCGAGTCGCTCGCGGCCATCGCCGCCAAACCAGAATCCGCGCTGCCCGGTTTTCTGCCCTCCATCGCACCGGTGATTTTGCCGGTCGTGCTCATCGCGGGCGCTTCGTTTCTCGGCCTCGCCCGCGCGAGCGTCTCGCCCGGACTGGCGCAGAGCATCGAGTTTTTCGGCAACAAAAACGTCGCGCTCCTCCTCGCCGGCATCGTCGCGCTCATCGTGCTCGCCCGGCAGAAAAACATCGGCTGGCGCTCGGCGGGAAAAGTCCTCGGCCCGCCGCTCGAAACCGCCGGCGTGATCATTCTCATCGTCTCCGCCGGCGGCGCGTACGGTGCCATGATCAAAAACTCCGGCGTCGGTGAAGCCGTGCGATCTCTCGCCGGCACGCACGCCATTCACTACGTCCTGCTCGGGTGGATCATCTCCGCCGCGATTCGCGCCGCGCAAGGCTCCGCCACCGTCGCGACGATCACTGCCGTCGGCATCATGCAATCCATCGCGGGCGCGGACGGCTTCGGCATCCACCCGGTTTACGTTTTTCTCGCCATCGGTTTCGGCTCGAAATTTTTGGATTGGATGAACGACTCCGGCTTCTGGGTCATCAGCCGCTTCAGCGGATTGAGCCAGGTGGAATTGTTGAAAACGTGGACCCTTCTCGTCAGCGCCCTCTCGGTTCTGGGCTTGCTCGAAGTCCTCCTCGTGTCCCGCTTTTTTCCGCAACTCCCGTTCTAATCGTACGTGTCATTCTGAGCGAAGTGGAGTTCGCCAAAGCGAACGGAACGCAGTCGAAGAATCTCTTGCACTTCCCCGTGAAGCGGCGTGCCAGAAAATGATTCGAGAGATTTTCCCACTCCGCCAAACCCTCGCTCAGAATGACATCAAGAGATTTTTCGACTCCCGCTGTG
>JANXWU010000351.1 GCA_025350985.1 Spartobacteria bacterium
TCTGCCAGATGTTCTCGGGCAAGATTGACGAAGCTTCGCGCATCATCGGCGGCTACATTCAAAAGTATGGAGGCGGCCAGTATATCACTGACGCGAAGTACCGGATGCTGGTCATCAACCTCTCTTACGCGGGCGCGGCGATCCCGAAGGAACAGCAGGGGAAATACGAGCAGGTCATTGCTGACTCGAAGACTTGGGAGAAGGAATACCCGACAGGCAATCAACTCGGCGACGTGCGCGCGACGCGGGCGGACGCCTATGTGTCCTTGGAAAAGATGGATGATGCGATCGAGTCCTACATCGGGGCGTGGAAGGCGGCGAAGTCAGATGAGTTACTGAGCTACGCGCTCTTCGAGGCGAGCAAGTGGTTGCAGAAAAAAGGCGACTGGCCGCGCATCGGGAAGATGTTCCAGGAGTTCGTGCAGTTAAAGGGAGGCGACCATCCGGCGGCGCCGACGGCGATGTTTTGGATTGGCCGCGCGAAGGCGCGCGAAGGAAAGGTGGATGAGGCGAAGAAGTTCATGGCCGAGACCATTCAGAAGTATATCGCCGACAAAAAAATCGACGCGGTCGAGATGCTTCTGTCGCAATTGGCGCAGTTGGTGGGAAAGAAAAAACCGAGCACGCCGCCGCCTTCGCCAGCGCCCGGTGCAGGCCCTACGCCGACTCCGCCGCCGACCGTGATCGCGCTGACCACGCCCGAGCCGAAAGCCACGCCCAAGCCGACGCCGGAACCGCTCACCGTGCCGATGGAGGAGTATGAAAAACTGCTGGCATCATCCGAGGGCAACGTCAGCCCCACGGCCAAGGCGCGCATTCTTTATGGAAAATCCGCGCTCGCGGAGTTCCGGAAAAATCCGGAAGAGCACGACCGGTTCATTGCGTTAATCGCGGAGGAGTTTAAGCCGGAAGACCTGAGTGCGATCCTGCTCGCGCAAATCGGCGACTCGTGGCTGGGCAAAGGCGAGGTGGAAAAAGCGGCCACCTACTACAACCGGTTGATGGACGATTTTGCCAAGAGTGACACGGTCGAATACGCCTACGCCGGCTTGGGCGAGATTGCGTTTCGGAAAAAGGATTACGAGAAGGCGCTGGAGTATTTCACGGACGCGATCGAGAAAATCGGGGCAGGGGCGAAGCTGAAGGATGTGATGATTGGAAAGGCGAAGACGTTGTACGAATTGGGCAAGCTGGAGGAGTCCAAGAAGATATTTAAACAAATCGTCGGTGTGCGCGAATGGCGCGGCGACGCGACGGCGATGTCGGTTTTCATGGTGGGCGAAATCGAGGCGAAGCTGGACAAGCTGCCGGAGGCGATTGGCTATTATCAAAAGGTTTTCGTGGCCTATCAAAAATACGCGCCGTGGGTGGCGAAGGCTTATCTGCGCGCGGCGGATTGTTTCATCAAACTCAACGAACCGGACAAGGCGCGAAAGCACTTGGAAGAAATGCTGGAGAAGAAGGAGAACAAGGAAAGGCTCTCGAAGTATCCCGAGTATGAAGAGGGCCGGAAGCGGCTGGATGAACTGAAAAAAGCCATGGACGTGGCGAACGCCAAATGAAACGCGCATTTCTTCTTTTTGCCGTGGTCTTCTTCGCCGCGATCACGACCGGACAGGCGCAGACCTTCACGATCTATTTCAAGGAGAACACGGCGAAAGATGCACAGGGCAATCCGGTCACGCGCCCGCCGTTGCAGGCGATCAGCGTCAAGAAAGCCGGCGACCAGCTTACAATCGCGCGGCAGGTGGGGCCGGGCACGGTGAGCGAGTCGATGCCGATGGGCGCGGTGTTGCAGATTTCCTTTCCCGAGCCGCCGCAAATCCGCAGCGCGGGCGAACTGCTGGCGCATGGGCAGGCTGAGGCGGCTCTCGCGCAAATCGAGCCGGTGCTGGGCTATCAGGCCGAGTTCCGCGATTTGCCGGGTAACCGCTGGGTGCAGGCGGCGATGGTGAAGGTTTACGCGCTCGTCGCGTTGGGCCGGGAGGGACAGGCCGAGGCGATGATCGCGGAGCTGGGCAAGACGGCGGCTGATCCCGATTTTGCCCGGCAGGCTTCGAGCCAACTGGCCACCGCCTATCTCAAAAAGGCGCAGTATAAAAAAGTCGTGGAAATCCTGGAGCCGGTGGTGAAGGACTGCCAGAACGCCTCGATCCTTGCCGAAGCGTGGGTGAAAAAAGGCAGCGCGCATCTGGCTTTGCGCCAACCCGAGGCGGCGTTGCGCGCGTTCCTGCGCATACCGGTTTTCTACACGGAAAACAAGGCGCTCCAGGCGCCTTCGATGCTGGGGATCAGCCGGGCGTACGCGGGCATGGAGGATTACGAGCACAGCAAGACCGTTTACACGGAGTTGATCGCCCAACATCCGAACACACCGGAAGCGGCGGCGGCGCAAAGTGAGTTGAAGCGCACCGAGGAATTTTTGCAGGACAAAAAGAAAAAAGAAGAAAAAGAGAAAGCAAAAGGTTAGAACTTTCCCACGTTTGCCCGTAGAGTCACCCGCACGCTGTTTTATGAAAAAGAAACTCCTTCCACTTTTCGCACTTGTGGCGAGCCTGTTGTTTGCCGTCGGCAGCCTGCACGCCGCCGACCCGACCCCACTGCCGGGTGCCGCCCCCGCCAGTGAACATGGGGCGGGCGCAGGCAAAACCAAGACGCTTTGGGATCGCGTGGTGGAAGGCGGCTGGGTCATGTTTCCCATCGGCGCCTGTTCGGTGCTGACGCTTTATTTCATCGTCGATGGGGTGATGCGGACGATGGTGAAGCGCGTCGCTCCGCCGCAGCATGAGGAGGCGGTGAAAGGCTATTTCCGCAGCGGCGATTACGTCGGCGCGTTCAATTACTGCAAGGCGAACCGCTCGCCGCTTTCCAACACGCTGCGAGTGGGCATCAGCCTGCTCGGCGACGGCAAGCAGGTGGCGGAGGAGGGGATGATCGGCGAGATGCACAAGGAGAGTGCGCAAATGCAAACCTTCATCAGCTATCTGTCGGTCATCGGTGTCTGCACGCCGATGATCGGTCTGCTCGGCACGGTCACGGGCATGATCCGAGCGTTCGCCACTCTCGGTGAATCGGGCATCGGCGATCCGTCGAAGCTCTCGTCGGCCATCGGCGAAGTGCTCGTGGCGACGGCGAGCGGTCTGTTCATCGCCATCCCGGCGTTCGGCGCGTTTTATTTCCTGCGCAACCGGGCGACCGCAGCGATGCACCACATTCAGGACGTGGTGAACAGTCTGTTCCGCAAAATGCCGTACGACACCCTGGCGGGCGTGCATATTGGCGATGACGAACTTTACGCCGCCGTGCCGAATTGGATCGGACAGGAAGGCATGAGCGAAGTGGCCGATATGAGCCCGGGAACGACGCCGAGCGGTCGCATCGCTTCCGCCAGCGGAAGCATCGTGGCCGCGCAATAAAAGATGACCGGCCCGAAAGCCGGCCTGCATTAACCTCAACCCCAAACCTAAAGACCCAAAACTATGGCCGGCGGCGGAGGCGGAGAAGGCGAACCTGAATTTCAGGTCGCGCCCATGATCGATGTGTTGCTGACGATCCTCGTGTTTTTCATGATGATCACCTCGGCGCAGGTGCTCAAAGTGGACAAGAGCATCACGCTTCCGATTGCCATGGACGCGCTCAAGTCCGACAGCAATCGCGAGCAGGCCATCGTGAATGTGCGCTGGGATCCGAAGGTGCAGAAGCCGTCCTTCGTGCTCGACGACCGCACTTATCTTGAGGCGAAGCAGATGATTCCGATTTTGAAAAAAATGAAGGCGACGGGCGAAACCAAAATCGGCACGGGCAAGGAGCAGCAGCCTTACCGCGCGGTCATCCGCGGCGACCGCGAAGTGCCCGCGGTGCATGTCGCGACGGCGATGAACGCGTGCGGCGAGGCGGGCATCGCCGACATTTCGTTTTCAGCCATCAACAAAGACTGACCCATGCCCAAGCGCATTGAAGCAAATTTAGGCGAAGGAAACGTCGGGTTTCAAATCGCGCCGATGATCGACGTGGTGTTCGTCATCATGCTGTTCTTCATGGTCATGGCGGGCGACGTGAAGGTGGAAAAGGAATTGAACACGACCCTGCCGGGGACGGCGGATGTTTCCAACGGCAACCAGGACATTGAGGAACAGATCATCCAGATCAGCGAGGAAGGGCAGGTGACCTTTAACGATGAGGACATGGATAACCCGACGAGCCGTGAGCTGCCGGTGCTGCGCGGGACGCTGATGCGCTTCAAGCAAAACTGCGATGCCTCCAAGACGCCGCCCGTCGTGACGATCCTCAGCGCGGAAAAGGCCAAATACGCCCGCACCATCGACGTGCTCGACGCGCTCTTTTTGGCTGGCATTACCAACGTGACTTTTACTACAAACGAAGAAGGCGATCAGTAATCGCCCTTAAATAGAAAGCTATCAATGAACCCGACCCCCAGCACACCTGAAGAAACGCCTGCCGCCGAGCCGCAGTCCATGCCTGCCGTGAAGCCGGGGAGGTTTGCGAAGTGGAAAAAATTTAGTTTCGGCACGATGGCGATCGCGATTTTGCTGCACCTCGTCTTTGGCGTCGCGGCCGGTTTCTGGG
>JANXWU010000376.1 GCA_025350985.1 Spartobacteria bacterium
TTCTACTCCCGCTCTTCAAAACGGGCCGCTGAAGCGAGCTTTCTCCGCTCGTCTTTCGACAGGCCGCTCACCAGCAATACGATTTCTCCCTTCGCCGGGTGCGCGGTGTATTGGGCGAGCAGGTCCGCTGGCTTGCCGATGCGGAATTCCTCGAAGGTCTTCGTCAACTCCCGCGCCACGCACAGCGTGCGCTCGGGGAAATGCCGCGCGAAAACGTCCAGCGTTTTCAGGAGGCGATGCGGCGACTCGAAGTGGATCGAAGTCTCCGCGCGCCGTCCGGCGGCGAGGACTTCGCGCTCGCGTCCTCCACTTTTCGGAGGAAAAAATCCGCCGAAGAAAAACTGCTCCGCGGGAAAGCCCGAGCCGATGAGCGCGGTGAGGACCGAGGAGGCGCCGGGGATGATGGTGTAGGGCAGTCCGTGCGCGATGCAGGCGCGCAAAAGGCGGTGGCCGGGGTCGTTGATGCCGGGCAATCCCGCGTCGCTGATGATGGCGACGTTTGCGCCGTCGCGCAGTCGTTCGAGCAACTCCGCAGTGCGGCTCGCTTCGTTGTGTTCGTGGTAGCTGACGAGGGGTTTGTGGATTTCAAAATGCCGCAGCAGGATCGAAGAATGGCGCGTGTCCTCCGCCGCGATCACGTCCACACTTTTCAAAACTTCCAGCGCCCGGAGCGTGATGTCACCGAGATTGCCGATGGGAGTGGCGACGAGGTAGAGCATGGAAAAAAAGCGCGAATCGGCGGGCGACGACCGGCTCAGTCCGCGCGCAGGGGAAACAGCGACGGCGCATGGCAGCGGTCGAGCACCGCGCCGGCGATCTTCCAAAACGCCAGGCGTCCGCGGCGCACGCGCCGGTCGCGCAGTCGGGAGCCTTCCAGGAAAATCATCCCCCGCGGCGCTTCGGGAAAAACCGCGCCGCCATAGACGAGGCCCTCGGTCGGGAAGACTTCGACTTTTTCAAAAAGCCGCCGCAGGTGGGAGTGAACGATGCAGGTGCCGATGCCGAAATCTTCCAGCGGGGCGAAGTCATCCAGCAGCATCGCGCCGCCGGGGGCGAGCATCGCCGCGGCGTAGGAGACATCGTGCGCCACCGAGAACAAATCGTGTCCGGCGTCGATGAAAATGAGGTCGAACTGCCGTCCGGCTTTGGCGAGCTGCGGAAGGATCGCGGTCGTGAAACCCGTGTGCGTGGTGATGCGTGCCGCGAGCGCGGGATCGAGGTGGGCTTTCCAGATTTCCTCGCAACTCGCGCGCAGTTGCTTTTGGGCGCCGTTGACCTCGATCGCGTAGTCGATGGGTTGCGCAGGGGGAGTCAAATCGACCGTGTCGATGCGAATGTCCACGCCGTACGCTCGCGCGGCGGACGCCAGCGCAAACGCGCCGAGTCCGCGACCGGTGCCGAGTTCGAGGACGGTCCGCGGCTGGCGCAGTTCGACGAGGCGATCCAAGACCAGGCCGCGCTCGAAGTTGGCGGGCCGGAATTTCCCGTCCGCCTCCGCGCGCAAGCCGGTGAGCAAGCCGAGTTGCCAGATGCGTTCGCGCCTCGCGGGATCGTGGAAAGTTTTCAGCCAAGGGCCAAAGCCGGGACTTGCGGGTGTTTCCATGTCGGGGGCGAGTGGTGCCGGACCGGGACGCTACAAAGCATTCACGATGACGTCAACGCGAGCCGGCCCGCGGGTCATTCTTCGAAGCACCCGGCTATCGCTGGAAGGCGATTTCGATCGGGCCTTCATCTGCCATTGCATCCACCAGAGTGGGGCGGGCCTTCGGTGCGGCGGGGCTGCGATCAATCACCATTTTCAACCGTTCAAACGCTTCGGAAATATCCGCGACGAGACCTTTTACCTGTGGATCAACGTCCCGCACCCCCGGCGAAAATCGTCCGCGCCGCGCCACCGCGAGCTGGTGCTTTAGCGACGCCACCTCGTCGGTGAGCCGCGCGATCATTTTGTCGTAGGATAGAAAACGCGCCTCGGTGTCGGGATCGATCGCCGGCACCGATTGCCGCGCGGCGGTTGCATCCGCGAGAGCGAGATCGCGCGCCGCGCACGCATCTTTGAGCCGGAGTTCGAGAGCGACCGCGCGCATCGCTTCGTTCGCCAGCCGATGCCTTTCCTCGCGCAGCTCCATGATGCCTGTCTGCATGTGCGCAAGGTCCTTCTGCGTTTTTTCAAAGAGCTGCTTGAGCAACGCATGCTCGTTGGATTTGCCGGCGAGCTGACGTTGAAAATCGGAGGCCAAGCCGGTGGCTTGGTCCAGATCGTTGCGCAAGGCCTCGTAGTCCGCGTTGAGCGTCGCCCCGAGCCCGGCTTTGCCGGAGGACAAAGTCGTCGCCGTGGTGCCGGCGGAGGCGTTCATTTCGGGTGCGGGTGCTGGAAGTGGCATCGGTTTGACGCGACCCTTGCACGTTCTTAAGCGCAAAGATCGCCCGTGCCTAAAAGCGAATGGCGTGCCCGAGTCGCATGTATCGCCACTTCCCCACCAAGCCACCCGTCAACACGGTTGGCATAAAATCAGGTTATCCCCGATTGAATCGTCGCCCGCGAACCGCTAGTTTCCACGCATGGACTTCGACCGTTTGAGCCGGTTCAAAAAAGTCAAGGCTGCGTCACCCGATCCTCGCAAGGAGTCCGCGAGGATTTTTCTCCATTTATCCGACGGTGGCTGGGAACGGGGACTGCATCATCGGGTGCAAATCAAGAGCAGGAAAACGGCGCTGCGGCTCTTGAATGCCATTGCCTCCCGTATCGTCCGCTGCGAATAAATTGCGGGTGAAGTTGAGTCGGTGAACTTGGGACGGCTTTTTTGATTGAGGTATTCGCATCTCGAAGAGCACAAAGGTCGCGAAGGAATCCTTTCAAGAAAGTCTCCCGAGGCTTAACTGTAGTGGCGTTTAGGGCACAAGAGACTGCATGATTACCATCCGAAAATCCGCGGAACGAGGCCATGCGAACCATGGCTGGCTCGACACTCATCACAGTTTCAGTTTTGCGGACTATCACGATCCCAACTGGATGGGCTTCCGCACCCTGCGGGTGATCAATGACGATGTCGTCCATCCGCGCGCCGGCTTTGGGATGCATCCGCATCGCGACATGGAGATCATCACCTACATTCTGAGCGGCGCGCTGGAGCACAAGGACTCGATGGGCAACGGGCGCGTGATCCGCGCCGGCGAATTTCAATACATGGCCGCCGGCACCGGTGTGACCCACAGCGAATACAATCCGTCCGGCGACGAGCCCGTGCATTTGCTGCAAGTGTGGATCGTTCCTGACCGCAAAAGTCTTGCGCCGAGTTACGCGGAGAAATCGTTCAAGGACGCGCCCGCCGGTCTGCATTTGGTGGCGAGCAAGTCGGGGCGGGATGGCTCGATGCGGATCAATCAAGACGCGGAGTTATTGCTTGCAAAAATGGAGCCGGGAACGGACGCGACTTACCATCTGACTCCACATCGCCACGCCTGGCTGCACGTCGCGGAAGGTGAGGTCACCCTGAACGGCCTGCGGCTGGGCGCTGGCGACGCCGCCGCGGTCAGCGAGGAAAAAGATTTGCAACTAACCGCCGCGAAAAAATCGCAACTGCTTTTATTCGACCTCGCCTGACTGGTGCCGGTGGTGCAGCGGCGCGAACGCGTTGTCGAATACATGATCAGCCACGCGCCGCCCTTGCGCGATGCCCTCGGTCTTGTCGAACGACCAGTGAATACCGAGGTAGATTCGGCTTTGACCATTCTCCTCCTCGGCTTGCGAGAGGGTGGAGAAACTGCGCGGCATCAACGGTCGGATAACGCCGGTGTTACCTTTGGTGACGCCGTTAAACTCATCCGAAATGAACGTGAACGGAAGCTGATCGGTGCCGAAATACCGGCGCAAAGTCTGGAAAAGCGCGCCGCCAAAACCGGCGTGGCCGGACGGATAGGCCGGGAAGGGTGGGGTGAAATTGGGGCCGGTCAGGTTGCTCGCCGGTGCGCCCAGTGGTGAAAAAGCCGGGTCGCCCATCGTGGCTGCATTCCCGTCGCCCGCACCCGTCGGTCCCGTGCCGGGATCAGACTCGCGGATGCCCGTGATCGGACGCCAGAAGTCCCAGTGAAACTTTGAGTCCCACACTGCGATGCCCGCGTCGGCCATGGCGACGTTGACCAACGCCAGCAAGCGCGCCAGTTCCATCGCATTCAATTTCGTCTGGTCGGCGATTTGCACGGTGATCTGGTTGTACAAACGCGGCGGCGCGCACAGGCTCGGGGTTCCATCGTACGCCCAGAATATGCCGATGAAGGTCTGCTCTGGCGTGCGCAGGGTGGGAGTCGCCACGCCATCGCCGCCGAGGCGCTTCACTTCGTTAAAAGCGGCGGTGTAGGCCGGACTGGTCATCGCTGGCGGGGGTGGGGTCCGGAACTGATCGCCGGAATCCAAAACAAACGGCAGGCACTCGCTCCAATGCGCGCCGAGCGCGAGCGGGATCCTGCTGATGGGATCCTGCCTCCAGTGCCCTGGCAGGATACTCGTGAAATAATCGACACCCACGCGCGACTCGGGAATTTCTGATCCGTCACTGACGCGCAAGCCGAGGATCGCCGCCGCCGCCCGCTGACCGAGGCTGATGCCGTTGGCTTTTTCCTTTTTGTCCGTGATGCCGGCGAGGTCTTCGGCGAGCAGCGCGTCAAAGCTCGGCGCTTGCGAGGAAAAGAGCTTCACGAGGGTGTCATGCCCGGCTTGGCTGATGGCCGCATCCACGGAGACCGGTCCGTGCGGCGCCTGCACGCGGGAGTAACTCTCATAGCGTCCCTCGACGGAGTTGATGGCATCGAACATGGCGATGTGGACGATGGCCATCGCCCGCGCCGCCCGGCAGGGTCCCAGTTGCTGTCCGAAAATCCGATTCTCACCCAGCGCCACCGGCGTGTGATCCAAGCCGCTGGCGTTAATGGCGATTTCATTCCAGCGATGAAGTGCGTCCAGTCCCTTTCTCGGCCCCGGCTTGGGTTTGAACCCCGATGAGTTAAAGCGGGGACCGAAAGCCTCGCGGAAGCCGTCGTCCGCCCGCGCGGCTAGGGTGGAAAAGCTCAGTGCCAATAGAAGAACAGTCGGGGAGAACGTTTTCATGGTTATGGGTGTGAGCTTCTGGTTTGGGGCCTGCGATGCAGGTGCCCTAAGGCTGCCTTTTTCAACCGGCCAAATCAATCCAATAAATTGTGTCTCTTATGGCAGGAATAATTTCGGCATCGCCTGAAAAGAAGATCACGAAGAACGAAAGACCGCTCACCAAGCTTCCCCTGCGCCGGGTTTCGGCTATCGTTTCCCCATGCGTCTCATCCTGCTCTCTTCCCTCGCGATCGCGCTTTTTGTCCAACGCACCGTTGCGGTCGAACCGCCGGAAAAATCCACCGCCGACACCGTGGCCAAAAGTCCCGCGGAACCAATCGTGGCTCCAACGCTTCCTAAGTCCAAGCCCACCGAGGCCAACCTCCACTACGGCGAGCACGAGCGTCAGGTGCTTGATTTCTACAAAGCCGATTCGGCAAAACCCACGCCGCTTTTATTTTTCATCCATGGCGGCGGATGGGTTGCCGGCGACAAAGCCAAGGCCGCGAACTTTGACAAATATCTGGCCGCGGGCATCTCGGTCGTTTCCATCAATTACCGCTACACCACCCAAGCGCAATCTGCGGGCGTGAAGCCGCCGGTCGAATGGCCACTGCACGACGCGGCGCGTGCCTTGCAATTTGTCCGCAGCAAAGCCCGAGAATGGAACATCGACAAGGTCCGTATCGGCGCGTCCGGCGGCTCTGCCGGCGCGTGCTCCAGTCTGTGGCTGGCCTTTCACAACGACATGGCTGACCCGAAGAGCAGCGATCCCATCGCGCATGAATCCACGCGCTTGTGGTGCGCTGCCGTGACCGTCGCGCAGACCACGCTAGACCCGCAACAGATGAAGGAATGGACGCCGAACAGCCGTTACGGCGGCCACGCGTTCGGTTTCATGCCCGACCCTAAGAATGCCAAGACTCGCGACACCCAGTTCGATAAGTTCCTGGCCGGACGCGAACAGATTATTCCTTGGATCAAGGAATACTCTCCCTACGAGCACGTCAGCTCGGACGACCCGCCCATCTATATGATCTATCCCACGCCGCCCGCGCTTGGTCGGGACCAGAAAGACCCAACCCACACCGCGAACTTTGGCGTGAAGCTTCAGGAGAAACTCAAAAGCGTCGGCGTCGAGTGCGAACTGGTCTATCCCGGAGCACCGGACGTGAAGCATCCTCAGGTGCATGACTATCTCATCGAGAAGCTAAAGGCAGCATCGGCTAGGAAGAGCTAATGGGCATGGTTAATCGAAGGTCCCTCTAGTTCCTCGCCTGACCCTTAAAATCGACTTGAAAGCTGTATCCGCAGATTGACGCAGTTGTTCAAAAGCGTGGACTACTCCGGGTTATATGAAATCTGTGTAAATCTGCGTAATCTGTGGACAGAAAAAAGCTTCTCTAAAGCTTCAACACGCCCTAGTTAGTCCGCACTTTCCCTCGGTAACTCCAAGGGCTTGCAAACATTAGTTCCGAAGATTTTGCCACCCAGCGACACCGATCATTATAGCACGCTTGGACTTGATCGACGCTGCACCACCGAGCAGATTCGCGCGGCGTTCCGCTTGCTGGCCAAGCGGCTTCATCCCGATCTGAATCCAAGTTCACCTGCGTCTGTTTCACTGACCCAAGAACTCAACGAAGCGCATGAAGTCCTAAGTGATCCCGCGAAGCGCCGCGCCTATGACCGCGAACTGCGTGCATCCGAATCGTCTCCGGTCCAAGTCGCCAAAGTCGAGCGCAACATTTCACACGATGTCCACTTGAGGATCGAAGAGTTTCTTCGCGGCAGCTCGATGGAGGTTCGGATTAATGATCCCGCCAATCCGGACGGTCCGGAGACTTATCCGCTCATCATTCCACCTCAAACTGCGCCGGGCACGCGGTTTCGTCTTGCGCGCACCGCGCCTTTTGAAGGCGGCTTCGTCCAAGTGCGGGTGCGCGCGCTGCCAGGCTTTCGGTTCAAGGTGCGGGGCTCCGATTTGCGTTGCGATCTGCGCATCAATACTCGGCGCGCCGCACAAGGCGGGACGGAAACCATCGCCGGACCCACGGGTTCTCCGCTTTGCTTGGAGATTCCACCCGGCATCGGGCGTGGAGAAATCCTGCGTGTTTCTGGTCAAGGCCTGCCAAAGTCCCGTGGCGGACGGGGCGACTTGCTGGTGCGGGTTACTTATCGACCCGAAGTGAAAGTAGTGCGCACCTCGAAGGACACGCCGGGCCAGCCGGAGCTACGCCGCCTCAAGTAGCTGGCTGCTTGGTTTGGTGAATGGTTGTTGTCGCTGTCCATGGCTTGGTCGAAGAGTTAGTCATGGAAGCATTTTTCAATCAACTCGGAAGCACGGTTTTGACTCGGTGGAAGCGTGAAAATTTTTCGCTGGCCAAGTTCCCCGTCATCGCGCGCGCAGCACTCGACGAACGGCCTCCCTCGGAGCACGTCGATCTCGCGGCATTTACCAGAGCGTTCCTATTAAAGGACGAACAACCTCTCCAAACGCAGTCCGGCTTTGGCCAGCCGGAACTCGTGACTTACAATCATCCCCGTTTCTACATCCAGCTTTTGTTCTGGCTTGATGGGACGACGGACATCCATCAGCACGAATTCTCCGGCGCGTTTCATGTCATGACCGGCTCCAGCATTCACGCCCACTTTGAGTTTGCACACGCGCAGCCGGTCACGGCGCACTTTCGCGTGGGCGATTTGCGCATGAAGAAAATCGAGTTGCTGGAAACCGGGCGCACCGTGCCGATCATCTCCGGCCAGCGCTGCATCCACTCGCTCTTCCATCTCGACACGCCCTCGATCACCGTGGTCGTCCGGACGCAGCACGATCCGGGGACTGGTCCTCAGTTTAACTATCTACCTCCCCACCTCGCCATCGATCCGGTCTTTGACGACGCGCTGACGATGCGCCGCAAGCAACTGCTCGACTTGCTGGAGCAAATCCAGGATCCCGCCTACCCGAAGCTTGTGCAGGAGATGATCGCGGAGTTGGACTTCGAGCGCGGATTTTTCATTTTGCAAAACTGCATGGGCCACCTGCGCGATCTGGGCGCGTGGGACGTTACGCTTTCTGCTTTTCAGAAAAAGCACGGCAACCTGGCCAGAGGCGTGGCGGCAACCTTGGACGAGGGCGTGCGGCGGGATGCCATCAAGGAACTCCGGAGCACGATCACGGAGCCCGAGCACCGGTTCTTTCTCGCGCTCTTGATGAATGTTCCGAAGCGGAGCGATTTACTGGCTTTCGTGGCGCAGCGTTTTCCGCAGGCTCCTCCGGTGGAAACTGTTTTGCGTTGGGCGGAGGAACTGGCGGAGTTATCGGACTACGGACTCGCCATCCTTGATGCGTGCTTCCCGCAGCAATGGAAAATCGCGAGCGAAAAACAGCCCGGCCTTTTCCTGACTGCGCTGGGCCATTTCATAAAAGGCGGGAAGAAAATACCCTCCCCCTTGCGCGCACTCTCGCCGGCCGAACTGAAGCTACTGCGCTCCGTCTTCGCCGCGTCGAGCCTGCGCGTTCTCGTCCTTTGAGCAAGGGCTGAAAGGCGTCGCAAGCGCAGGGTGCGTTCCTAGTTGTCTTTCGTCAAAATCTACGCACTCTCTCGCATATGAAAGTTGCCACCATTGTCGTCCGCGTGCTGCTTGGACTGATGTTTGTCGTCTTCGGCTTGAACATCTTTTTGCACTTCATCCCGATGCCCACCACCCCGCCGCCGCCGCTGGCCGGTGGCTTTATCAATGCCCTGAGTCAAACTCATTACCTTCACGTCGTCGGCGCGCTGCAAGTTATCGGTGGAGCGCTTTTACTCCTAGGCCGTTATGTGCCACTGGGCCTGACTTTACTGGGGCCCGTCATTGTGAACATTGTGCTCTTCCATCTTTGTCTCGAACCTTCGGGTTTGCCGATGGCGGCGGTGGTCTCGGTGCTCGCGCTCTTTTTGCTCTGGAGTTATCGCGCGGCTTTCGCCGGGTTGTTGAAGGCTTGAGCCGCCTTAAGCCTGTGTTCGAGTCATGAAGCTGCAACAAGGCCAGGTCTGGAAACAAGGTGACGGGTATCTTCGGATCGTGCATCTGGAGCGGCTGGAAGTTCAATACAAGGCCATTGAGAATCTGCTCACTGGCCAAGGTTCCCATCATCATGTGAGCAAGAAAGACTTCTGTCGTTTGTTAAAGGGCGCGACTCTGCTCACTCAGGCGGAAGTGCGGAAGACGTGGGGTGACAGTGCCCTTCCAGACTCTTCCGTGTCCTAGCCGTCCTTTCGGCCTTGGTTTCAACACCAGAGAGGCTATTCGTTGATTATGAAAATCCCCCGATTCCACGTCTTCCTGCTCACGCTGTTTCTTATCCTGCCGGCGCGAGCGGAGACAGCCAGTGATTACACGCGCACCGAGGATGTCATTTACGGCCGGAAGTTCGGTGTCGCGCTGACTCTCGATGTCATACAACCAACGAAGGCTCCCAACGGTTACGGAGTGATTCATATGGTGAGTGGCGGCTGGTTCTCCAGCCACGATGGTATAAACCCGAAGTCTTATGCTTCCTTGCTGGATCGGGGTTACACCGTCTTTGCAGTCGTTCACGGTTCACAGCCCAAGTTCACCATTTCCGAAATCACTCAGGACATTAATCGAGCGGTGCGCTTTATCCGGCACAATGCGCAAAAGTGGC
>JANXWU010000362.1 GCA_025350985.1 Spartobacteria bacterium
CGTGCGATCCGATTTTTTCGTAGAGCGAAGCCTGCGTGAACATCGGCTCGTCGCCTTCGTTGTGGCCGTGTTTGCGGTAGCAGTAAATGTCGATGACCACGTCGCGGTGGAACGTCTGCCGGAACTCGAGCGCGAACCGCGTCACCCACGCCACGGCGAGCGGGTCGTCGCCATTCACATGGAAAATCGGCGCCTCGATCATCTTGGCCACGTCGCTCGCATAATAGCTGGAGCGCGCATCGACCGGCAGGGTCGTGAAACCAATCTGGTTGTTGATGATGAGGTGAATCGTGCCGCCGGTTTTGTAGCCGGGCAGTTGCGACATGTTCAGCACTTCCGCCACGATGCCCTGCCCGGCAAAAGCCGCATCGCCGTGGATCAAAACCGGCAGCGCCTTCGAGCGCTCCTCCGTGTCCTTGAGATGACGCTGCCGCGCCCGCGCGATGCCCTCCAGCACAGGATTCGCAGCCTCCAGGTGACTCGGGTTCGAGGTGAGCCGCACGCCGATTTCCTCGCCCGATTCCAGTTGGCGCGAACTGATGTAGCCGAGGTGATATTTCACGTCGCCATCGCCGTAAACCATGTCCGGGATGAAGTTCTCGCTGAACTCCGCAAAAATTACCTTCAGCGATTTTTTCAAAAAATTCGCGAGCACATTCAGCCGCCCGCGGTGCGCCATCGCCATGACCAACTCCTGCACGCCGTAGAGCGGCGCGTCATAAAGCAGGGCGTTGAGCGCGACGATCAGCGACTCGCCGCCTTCGAGCGAAAAGCGCTTTTGCCCGACGTAGCGCGTGTGGAGAAAATGCTCGAACTTCTCGGCTTCCAGCAACTCGCGCAGAATCGCGATTTTCGTGTCGGCGCGGATGTCGCCGTTTTTCCCCCGCGACTCGACGCGCTCGCGCACCCAGTTGCGCACCCGCGTGTTTTGCAGGTGCATGAACTCCACGCCAATCGTGTGCGCATAAATGTTCCGCAAATGCTCGATCATCTCCCGCAGCGGCATTTTTTTCCCGCCGAGGAAAAAGCGCGAGCTGACGGCGAGGTCGAGATCCTTTTCCGAAAAGCCCAACTCGCGCAAACTGAGCAGCGGCTGGTCGGCGCGATCCTCGACCAGCGGATCGAGTTTCGCGATCGTGTGCCCGAGCGTGCGATAGGCATAGACCAGCCCGTCCACGCGGGTTTGCAACGCGGCGTCTTCGCCCCGGCTCGCCGTCACGCCGATGTTCGCGCGCCCCAGCTCGAAGCCTTGGAAAAACGCCGCCCAAGTCGAGTCCACGGCCTCCGGGTCGTGGCGCCAGCGTTCATAATTTTCCTCGAACAACTCGACGTTGATGTCACCGGATAGCGAAGTACTCATGGGCAGGCGGAAGCGGGCGCAAAAAGAGTCGTGAGATTAAAAGCGCCGCCGTGCTGATGCAACCTAGTTGTCTCGCCGAACTCGGAGCTGGCGCGCGGTTAGTTCCCCGTGAAAAACGTGAACTCCTTCGTCGCGTGCCCGTCGGCGTAAAGCAGGTTCACCTTGTTTTTCTCGAACGGATGAAAGCCCTCCTTGTCCGCGAGAATCGGAATTTGGCTCGGCGTGGCAATCACCAGAAACCGCAAATTCGCCAGCCGCTGCCCGCTCAGCGCGACGTTCCAGTAATAGCTCGTCCCGCTTTTTTCCGCGATCCCCTGCCGATCCGCCGGACAGGCAAACACGCGCGGTTCGGGCGCATATTGATTGAGCGTGTTGTCGATCACCGGCACCTCTTCGCTCGTGTCCGTGCGCCCGGCTTTCAGCATGGGCAAAGTCATCTCGTGCTCGCCGAGATAGAGGTTCAACGCGGCTCCGAGCTGACGCAGATTCGAGATGCAACCTCCAGCGCGACCACCTTCGACGACGTGGTGATAGGCGGGGAAAAGCAGCGCCGCGAGGACGGCAATAATCGCGACGACGACCAAAGTTTCGATCAGGGTAAATGCGCGCGCCCTCATCGCGGTGCGCCTTGCAGGTTGTGCTGCATTTGTTCGATCAGCGGGGAGAGATCGAGTTTCACCTCGGCGCTCGTGTCGTTGTAAAAAGAGCGCAGCCCTTGATCGACAATCCGGCGGACGTTCGGGTCGTCGAGGTCGGGAGGGGGCGCTTCGCCCTCGTGCTTTTTCATTTCATCGAGCGCTTTCTGAACGAACGCACGCCGTTTCTCGGGCGTCATTTTGTTGAACGACTCCATCATCTGCTTGAAACCCGATGGCAGCGTTTCGTCGAGAAATCGCGCCTGCTCTTCCTTCGTCAGCGCGCGGAAAAATTTCTCCGGCACGCGCTCGCGCCGAAGCTGTCCGCGCTGTTCGTAGTCCAGCCGGTTGAGCATCGCCGCGCCCTGGCCGATGAATTTTGCGCGCGCGTCCGGCGATTTGCCTTCCAGTTTTTCGGCTTGGAGAAAAGCGGCGACCGAGGCCGGCGTCGGCTTCGCGCGGCGGGCGAAATAAATCGCACCGGCGACGACGAGCCAGACTGCGACGAGCGCGGCGGCGATTTTCAACCAGAAGGTCATGCAGTCACGAGGTCGCACAAAATCGGCAGGCTGTCAGCGCGAGATTCACCGCGGCCCAGGCAAATCGCCGGGGGTGTTGACGTTGAGAAAAAGGCTCTGCTCATCCGGAGTCAACGGGCGCTCGCGGAGCATTCCGGTCGCGACAGCACTGGCGACGACCCGTTGCAGCGAAAGTTCGCCGCGAGCCAAATACGCATCTGCCAGCGGCAGAAAAGCCTCCGGATAAACCGCGGCGAGCGGCTCGTAAAAACTGTCCGCCATCGCCACCACGCCGCCCATCGGCGCGCAAAGTGCGAGCAGCGAGCGAAGAAAATCCGGCGTCATGCGTGGCAAATCGACAGCGAGCACGGCGAGATGCGAAGCCGCGCATCGCCGCAAGCTGGCCGCGATCCCGGCGAGCGGACCAGCCTCCGGAATTTCATCCGCGACGACCGCGAAGCCGCGCCATTCCTCGCGCGCCGGGCCGCTGATGAAAACCTCCGCGGGCGAAAGCGCTCGCAAAGTTTCGATCTGCCGCCGCCACAAAGGCACGCCGTCGATTTCCAAAAACGCCTTGTCACGTCCCATGCGCGACGATTTTCCGCCCGCGAGCAACACCGCGCTGAAGGACGGCAGGCAGTCGGCAGCAACAGTAGGCAGAACCGAAGTCCCGTGTTCTTCAGACTGCTGACTGCCGCTGCCTACTGCCTTCTTCATTTCCCCGCCTCGATCACGCCATCGCTGAGGATGCGCGCCCGCAAGCCGCCGCGCCGGTGCAGCGCCCGTTCCGCCCCTTCGCAAAACGCCGCGTTCATCCAGTGGCACGGCGAGCATTCGGCGGTGCCCTCGAAACGCACGCCCTGCACCTCAAACTCCCGCCCGATCAACGTGTTCAAATCGACGCCGTGCGTGATGACGTTGCGCCGAAACACGGCGGTCGATTTATCCGTGACCTGAAACTTTTCGCACAGCGCCTCGAACACTTCGTTCGCGAAAAAGGTGATTTGTCCCTTGTAGTTTTTTTTGAAATCGAAA
>JANXWU010000489.1 GCA_025350985.1 Spartobacteria bacterium
TTTTCCCGGCGCAACCCACGCGCGCTGCCCGTCGCGGCCCATCGCCACCTCCTCCCCGATCGCCGGCGCACGCAGAAAAAACTTGTCCGGGCTTTGCACCGCAAAGGTCACCGCCGCTCCCGCCAATGCCGGGCGCATCCCCGTCAGGGAGACCAACACGAGGTCGCCGCGCACCGCCCGCGGTCCGCTTTTCGACTCGCCCGCGAGCACGCTTTCCCACGGCTCCAGCATTTTGCCGAGCGCGTCGTATGGATTCTCCCGCGCGAGCGCCTGCAGGCAGAGGAAGCCCAACGCGAGCATCGAAAGACGGATTTTCACAAGGCGGAATTGCGTTCGAAAACGGAACCGCCTATTTACTACACCGCCTCGCCGTTTCAACAAACCGTGACCACCCTGCTCGTCTCCCCCACGCTTGCGTCCGGTTTGTTTTATGCGTTCCAGCATTCCACCGCGCCGGGGAAAGCCGTGCTGTTTTCCTTGTTCGTCGGCTCCATTTTTAGCTGGTCGGTGATGTGGACGAAACTGCGGATGCTCCGTGTCGCGCGCCAGCAAACGCGCATGTTTCTGGAGCATTTCCGCGCCGACCGCCAGCCGCTGCGCATCTTTCAAAGCGCCGCCCGCTTCGACGGCGCGCCGCTTTTTCGCGTCTATCGCGAGGGCTGCCGCGAGTTGACTTTTCACCTGCTGGGCTCGCCGGAAGTCGATGAAACTTTTCGCGCGCGCCTTGAGGACGCGCCGAAAATTTCGCCTTCCCAAATGCGCGCCGTGCAGTCGGCGATGGAACGCGCCGTCGGCGAGACCGCGTTGAAAATCGAGTCGCAAATGATCGTGCTCGCCACCGCCGTCAGCGGCGCGCCGTTTCTCGGATTGCTCGGCACGGTGTGGGGCGTGATGGATACTTTTGGCGATGTCGCAAACGCGGGCTCGGCAAGTTTGACCGCGATGGCGCCCGGCGTTTCCGCCGCGCTCATCACGACCGTCACCGGCCTGCTCGTCGCGATTCCGGCGATGTTCGGTTACAATTTTTTGGTCACGAGCATCCGCTCGCTCATCGTGGAGATGGACAACTTCGCCGCCGAGTTGGCGAGCGAGATCGAGCACCGCTACGTCGATCACGGTCCGAAGCCGTCGCTCGCGCGGAGGTAAAATGATGGGCGATTTTCGATGGCTGATTGCTGATGGTGCGCAGCGGCGATTTCCCTCCAATCGAAAATCAGAAATCAGAAATCGAAAATACCGATGCGCCGATTTTCCAACCGCCACAGCCTGACGACGCTCAGCGAAATCAACGTCACGCCGCTGCTCGACCTCGCGTTCGTGCTGCTGATTATTTTCATCATCACGACGCCGCTGATGGAAAAAAGCGTCGATCTCGTGATCCCGTCGAGCAACGCCGCGCAGAACGCCGTCGATCCGGCGGCGGTGCTCACGATCTCGCTCAATCGCGACGCGGCGATCAAACTTGGCGACGAGGAAATGGACATCGCCGAACTCACCGCGCGCCTCACGGCGTTGCACGAAAAGCGCGCGGACACGGCGGTGGTGATTCGCTCGCACAAAGATCTGGCCGTGCAAAAACTCATCGACGTGATGGACGCGCTGAAACGCGCGCAAATCACGAAAGTCGGCGTGGTGACGAATCCGAGTGCGGAGTGACGGTCTGCCAAACATGCAAAACGACGCAAAACTTTGGCATCAACGAAAACGAACATTTCGCGTCATTTAGCGGATAAATTTGCAGCGCGGTGAACGACTCCGATTCCAAATTCCGGCGCAACGTGACGATCGTCGGCACGGCGCATGTGCTCGCGCTCGTCGCGTTTTTTTTCGGGACGCGCTGGCATCGCGACCCGCCGCCTGAAGACGTGATGTGGCTCGATGGCGGTGGCTTGGGCACGGTGGCGCAGCCCGTTTCCAATCCGAAAACCGAACCAACGGAGAGCGCGAAACCGGATACGCCGCCGGAAAAAATAGAGCCGCCAAAGTTGGAACCCGAGCCGGTGAAAGACACGACTCCGAGCGAGCTCGTGGCGTTGGCAAAACCCACGCCGGCACCGACGCCCGCGCCATCGCCAACTCCAAAACCGACACCGAAGCCGAGTCCAAAACCCAGCCCCAAGCCGAAGCCGTCGGCCTCGCCGAAAAAATCCGGCACCCCAAAACCCAGCCCAAAAGCCTCTTCGTCGCCCCACAAAAAAGCGGGCGACGAGAGCGAGACCAGCGCGAAGTCGAAGGCGGAATTTTTGAAAAACAATCCCGGCGCGGGCAATGATCCCGGCACGCGCGCGGGCACGGGCGGCGGCAATCGCGGCGGAGCGGGACACGCGGGCGGCGGCAATCGCGAGTCGGATTTTGGCTGGTATTATTCGATGATCCACGACCGGTTTTACGGGCGTTGGGAGCAGCCGACTTCGATCATCAGTTCGGAGCAGAAGTACATCACGACGGTGAAAATCCGGATCGAGAAAAGCGGCGCAGTTTCAAATGTCTCGCTCGCCAAATCTTCGGGCAACGTGGTAATGGATGATTCCGTGATGGCCGCCGCGCGCCGCGTGTCGAAAATCGAGGCGCTCCCGAAAGGTTTGGGCGGCGAGTTTTTTGAAGTGAACGTGAATTTTGAACTGAGCCAAAGCCGATGAATCTATTTCCGATTTTTAATTTTCGATTTCTGATTTTTAAAACATCTGCCGCTCTGTTTTGCGGCGGCGCGATGGTTGCGCACGCGGCGGAGACGCCGACGATCACGATTTCCAAAACCGATCAGATCAATATCAACGTCGGGTCGATTGGCGGCGCGGACGGAGGAGCGATCACGAAAGTTGTCGAAAACGATCTGCGGCTTTCGGGTTTGTTTTCGATCACGCCTGCGAAAAATGCGGGCTACGTCGTCGGCGGCTCGGCGTCGGGCAACAGCCTGGAGGGAAAAGTGACGGATCGCGGCGGCAGCGCGGCGCTGACAAAAACCTACAGCGGCGCCGCGCGGGCGAAGGCGCACGCGTTCGCAAACGACATCATTGAAACGCTCACGGGCACGCGGGGGCTTGCGGGAACGAAGATCGCTTTTACCGCCTCGAAAAGCGGCAAGAAGGAAATTTACGTGGCCGATTACGACGGCTCGGCGCTGACACAACTCACGCACGACAACAGCATCAGCGTCGCGCCGCGCCTTTCCGCCGACGGGCGCAAGCTGCTCTACACCGGTTACAAAAGCGGTTACGCGGACATTTACTCGGTCGATCTTGGCACGGGCGCGCGCAGCCATCTCATCAAATTTCCCGGCACCAACACCGGCGCGGTTTATTCGCCCAGCGGAAACAAAATCGCCGTCTGTTTAAGCAAGGACGGCAACCCGGAACTTTACGTGTGCGACTCCGGCGGCGGCAGTCCGCGTCGGCTCACGCGCAGCAGCGGTTCGGAGTCGTCGCCGACGTGGTCGCCGAATGGCGACGAGATTATTTATTCGAGCGACGACCGCGGAGGGCCGCAGCTTTTCCGCATCGGCGCGGGCGGCGGCTCGCCGAGCCATATTGCGACCGGCCACAATTATTCCACCGAGCCGAACTGGTCGCCGGATGGAAAAAAAGTCGCGTTCAACGTGCGCGATGGCGGGTCGTTTGCAGTGGCAGTGCTCGACCTTGCGGGCGGCGGCACGCGCGTGCTCGGCGCGGGTGACAGCCCCGTGTGGGGACCGGATTCGCGGCACCTTCTTTTCGCCGAGGGCGGCGGGCTGTATCTGCTTGACGCCCAAACCGGGCGGAAGACTAAAGTCCTTGACGGCTTGGGAAAAATCTCCGAGCCGACGTGGTCGCGGTGATCAAAAAATTCTTCCAATAAAACCGACATGAACATTCCCAAAATCCTGAATCTCACACTGATCGCGAGCCTTGCGCTCAGCTTCAGCGCGTGCAAAAACTTCG
>JANXWU010000522.1 GCA_025350985.1 Spartobacteria bacterium
GTCCGTCGCGGGCGATTTTGCTCGGCATCGGCAGTTTCACGACTTGGAAGCGCGGCAGCTTCCCATCGCTCCCGCCAGCGTCCTCGTCCTCATCGGCCTCGATCCCAGCAGGAGCGGCGTCGGTCGTCAGCGCCGCGAGGAAATCATGATTCGCCCTCAGCGGTTCAAAGTTCGTGTCGTTCTCGTCCTCCTCAATCGCGCACACGATCGTGTCCGCACTGACGAAGCGCGCGACGTCATCCACATGCCCGTCCGTGTCGTCCCCCTCGATGCCATCGCCCAGCCACAGGATCTCGCGCACGCCGAGTTGATCGCGGAGACGCTGCTCGATCTCCGCCTGCTTCAGCTCGGGGTTGCGATTGGGATTCAGCAGGCAGCTCCGCGTCGTGAGCAGCAAGCCCTCGCCATTCACATCGATCGAGCCGCCCTCGAGCACCATGCCCGGCTCGAAAACGCGCACGCCAAACTTTTCCGCCAGGCGTGAGGGGACTTCGTCATCGAGATCGAAGGGCGGATACTTCCAGCCCCACGCGTTGTAATCCCAATCGACGATGGCCAGGCCCGTCTCGGAAGGGTGCGTGAGAAACATCGGGCCGTGATCGCGGCACCACGGTTCGTTCGTTGGGATGTGGAAAAATTCGATGCCCTCGCGCGCGACACCATGCTTTCCCAAAAGCTTCACCACTTCGTCTTCGTGATCTGCGTCGCGGACATTGATCGACACTTTCTCCGACTCGACGAGCGCCTGCACCATTTTCGCAAACGTCGGCATCACCGCGTCGTAAGCGTCGGGAAAACTGATCCCCTCGCGGCGCGGCCAGGAGAGCCAGGTCGCGGCGTGCGGCTCCCATTCCGCCGGCATGTGGAAACCGAGCGCGCGCGGGGTGCCGTCCACCGCGGCGGGCGGCTCCGGCGGCGCGACGATCACTTCCGCAGGCAATGGCTCATCCTCGAGCTCGACGAGATCGACCGCGGATTCAGGCGCTTTGCGTTTGCGCGTTTTCTTCGTGGGGGATTTCGCTTTCCTCATGCCTCAATCAATCAATCGTCGCGAGATGTCGGCGTAGGCGTCAATCCGCCGGTCGCGCAGAAAAGGCCAGTGGGTGCGCTGCTCCCCGATTCGCGCCAGATCGATCTCGACGATGAGCGTTTCCTCGGCGTCCGAAGGCGCGCGTGCGACGATTTTTCCAGAGGGATCGACCACGAAACTCTGGCCCCAAAACTCGATGCCCGCGCCGCCGTCGGGGGCTTCGTGGCCGACGCGATTTGGCACCGCGACATAGCAGCCGTTTGCAATGGCGTGCGAGCGCTGGATCGTCTCCCACGAATCGTGCTGCCGCTCGCCGAACTCCGCCTTTTCGCCTGGGTGCCAGCCGATCGCCGTCGGGTAAAAAAGAATCTCCGCGCCCGCGAGCGCGGTGAGTCGCGCGGCCTCGGGATACCATTGATCCCAGCACACGCAGACGCCGATTTTCCCCTTCGCCGTCGCCCACGCCCGGAAGCCGAGGTCGCCCGGAGTGAAGTAAAACTTTTCGTAAAAAAGCGGGTCGTCCGGGATGTGCATCTTGCGATACTTGCCGAGAAGTTTTCCGTCGGCGTCGAGGATGGCGGCGGTGTTGTGGTAGAGACCCGGCGCGCGCTTTTCAAAAAGCGACGCCACGATCACGACGCCCAGTTCTTGGGCCAGCGCGCCGAACTTCTGCGTCGTTGGGCCGGGAATCTCCTCGGCGAGCGCGAAGTATTTGTGATCCTCGACCTGGCAAAAATACTGCGAGTGGAACAGCTCCGGCAGACAAACGATGTCCGCGCCGCGCGCCGCCGCATCGCGGACTTTCGCCACCGCGCTGGCCAGGTTTCCCCCCGGCTCGGCGACGCAGCGCATCTGGACGATACCGAGTTTCAATGTGCTTTTTTCTGCGGACATTCGGGGACCAAAACTCTACTCCGGCATCGAAACAGGGAAATCTTTTTCCGGCACGAGATTGTGAAGCGGGGTGTCGAAACCGCACGCGGTTGTCAACGCCGAAAACACGCAAAGTCCACCGGCCGGCCAGCTAAAAAATGTGGCGTCCGCGCTACTTGGCTTCGTCCGCCGCCACGATCTTCACGCTCTGCACTTCCACGCGCTTCGTCGGTTTGCTCGCCTCGCCCCCGCCTCCGCGCGCCACCGGAGTGTTCGCAATTTTCGTCAGCACGTCGTCGCCTTTCGCCACCTTCCCGAACGCCGTGTATTTGCGATCGAGAAAACTCGCGTCGCCATCGCAGATGAAAAATTGGCTGCCCGCTGAATTCGGATCGCTCGATCGCGCCATCGAAAGCACGCCGCGCTGATGCGACTTCTCGCTGAACTCCGCCGCAATCTGATAGCCCGGTCCGCCGGTTCCGTACTGATCTTCCTTCGCCGGATCCTTCGTGTTTGGGTCGCCGCCTTGAATCATGAAACCCTTGATGATCCGGTGAAAGGCCGTGCCGTCGTAAAAGCCATCCTTCGCGAGTTTCTTGAAATTTTCCACGGTCTTCGGCGCGACATCGCTCCAGAATTCCACAGTCAATTCGCCTTCGCTGGTTTTGATCACGGCAACTTCGTTCGGGGTGCTCACTGGTTTTTTCTCCTCGGTTTTTTTGTCTTCGGTTTTGGGTTCTTCGCTGAAAGCTGCCGCGCCAAGTGACACGGCGGCGAGACAGGACAGGATGGCGATTTTCAACATGGCGCGAACTGTTTGCACGAAAGCGCGCGGCTGTCACGCGCGGAGACATTCGTCCGACCTCAATCGCGGCCCAAAAGACGAATGATCGAGTGAATCGCACGAGCGGATTCCTCTTCACTGGCTGTCCCGATGAAGCGCAAAACACCACGATGAATCGGCCGGATCAAATCGCACAGCACCGTGAAATCCTGCCCCTCCCACCGAATGACCGGACGGAACGGCGACGGAGCGCCACGTTTCAGCGGACACACGAGAACGGTCGGCAGTCCTTCAATGCGCGGGTCTTGCACCCCGATCAAATTCGGTTCGCTGCCACGCGGTTTCGAGGAGTAAACAGGCAGCTTCATTCGTCGTGAATTGGGAATTCCGCGTTGATCTTCAGTGTTTCCCGGCAGAACTCCGGCGTGCAGGCCGCATTGACGCTCTCGATAAACTCCTCCCGCTCCCTGCGGCGGCGCTCCTTTTCAAGCAACCGCTCGACAAACGCCGACCGCGCCTCCGACCCACGCAAGGCCTCGATCTGCCGATAGGCGTCCGCGGACAAAGTCAGCGTCTGGCGGGCAGCGGGAGTTTTCCGGGCGACTTTTCCAGAGACTTTCCGGGCGACTTTGGTGGCGACTTTCATGCGACTAAAATAACCGCGCACCCGCCGCTTTCAATTTCAAAACACCACGGGGTGGCCCTCACTCATCACACACACCTTCTTCTCCACCCCGTGCGTGCGTGCGCAGGCGAGCAGGCGCTCCGGCGGCTCGTGCATCGGCTCGTAGCTCAGGCGGAAACTGCCGTAGTGCATCGGCACGAGCACCTTTGCCTTGAGGTCGAAGAACGCGCTCACGGCCTCCTCCGGGTTCATGTGAACTTCGCGCCCGCTCGGTGGATCGTAGGCGCCGATGGGCAGCAGCGC
>JANXWU010000058.1 GCA_025350985.1 Spartobacteria bacterium
TAGCGCTTCTTGTAAATGTCTCTCGGTCCTGCATTCAGCATCCGCAACTGGCCGTCATCTGGGGGGCCATCCACCATCGAAAGAAAAACCACGTCACGTTCGTCGCCTTGGAATTGCGCGGCGTTTCCGCAGAGCAGCCGATGCTTGGCGAAAACATCCGGCGACAGTCGCAGCCGCAAGATGTTTTCGATGACCAGCGCTTGCTCGTCGCCGAGAAGCGAAATCACGCCGAAACTCGTGGGCTGACCCAAATCGTTTCGGGCGTAATCTGGCGCTTCGAGGCAGGCGATGATGAGCGAAGCAATTTCTTCCGCTTCCACCACATTTGACTTGCGGCGCTCATCGCGAAATCCGTTCACGCGATGCGCGACCATCGCGGGTTTGACCGGCGCGGAGTGAGGTTCACGCAGCGGGATAATCGTTTTGTAGGAAAGGTGATTGCTGAATTGGATAATTTCCGGCACGCAGCGGAAGTGCTCGCGCAACGCGACCACGCCACCGAACGCCGCTTCCGCGAGGTCATAAATCGAAGTCTGTCCATCATAGAGATGACCATTGGGGATGTTGTGCAGGGCGGTAGCAATGAGCCGTTGCACGTCGTCCACCCGCTGCCCTACCGCATCCGGCGTCACCTGCTCCTTGTCGCCGACAACGACGTGCTCGCGTCCGAGATAGAGCGCGGCAAGTGCGGTCACGTCGCTCTGGCTCGCTTCGTCAATGATGACGACATCGAATTTCGTTTCACGCGCGTCGAAGCTCTCATACACCCGGCTCAACGGCATAATCCATACAGGCACCGAACGCCGGGCGGATGCGAGTAGCTGACGAGCCTCGCGCAAGAGTTGAGGCACCCGTCTGCCCGTGCCTCTGCCGATTCTGTGAATCGTTTGAACAAAACCCATCAATGCCTGCCTCGCGGAGAGATCGGTGCGCTCGCACTGCGCGGCCCATGTTTCGTTTTCAATAATTTGTGCGGCCAAACGCCTCAACTCGTTCTCCGTTTTGTCGAGTCGTTCTTGTAGCTCCGGCATCGAGATCGCCGCCCGTCTTTCGAGTTCCTGATGCCACTGCCGCCAACGCCACGCGGCGGTCGCGTCGCCCGGTGCCTGCGCGCCTTCGTGGGGCTTGTGCCGTTGCACTATGGCGTGTGACCACGCGGGCGCGACCTCTTCGATGCGCGCGAGCAACGCGAGACGGTTATCGTAGGCGTCGCGCAAACCTTCGAGCCGCGCGAGTTCCCGACAAGCCTCCTCATAATTCTCCACGTCCCATGAGTCTTGCGCGGTGAGCAACACCAAAGCGGCATCACTCTGCGGGAATCCGGCGAGATAAGCGCGTTGGTTTTGCAATGCCGCCGAAAGCTCCGCCTGGCGCAAGAGCGCAGCTTGCGCCTCGACGATTTCCGCCAGTCCTTGCGAGCCGGCGCGCTGCACGCGCGCGAGTTCACCGTGGTCGCCCGGCTCCGGCGGATGTGCCGCCAGCCACGCATCCCAGCGGAATCCGACCTCGCGCAATTCGCCGGTCAATGGCTCCCAAACGGTTTCGCGCCACTCCAAGCGATTCCGAATCTCAGCCGCGTAACCTTGCGCCGCACGCTCGGGAGAATGTGCCACGCTCTCGATTTGCGGCCCGCCGAGACTTTCCACTGCTCGCCGCCAACGGGCAACGAATCGGTTGCGGTGTTCCTGCAATTCCGCGAGGGCGCGCAGCGCGCGAAACTCATCCACCGTTTTCGGCACGCGGCCTTCCACCCGGCAGGCGTCAATGAGTTGGTGCCAGTCGCGGTGCCGCAGTTTGGTCATCAATCCGAGCGCACCGCCGGATTCCATGTGCGAGATAATCGCACCGAATGTCGCCGCCATCGCTGCGGCGGGTTGGGCGTTGGGCAACTCCGGCCCGTGCTCCATGATAAGCCGGTGAGCGGTTCCCGCTTCGCTCGCCAACGTGTGTGCGGCAGCGAGCAAATCGTTCCATGCCCCACACAAATCGCCGCCCATCCATCCCGCGAAAAGAACTTCGCGCAGCCAGTTCTGCTCCTCCGCAAGCACGCCAGCCGCAGCGCACACGCGCTGATGAAGCTCTTGAAGCTGCGTCGCGGCGTAGCCTGCGGCAGCGCCATCGCTCCACAATTCCGGGCGATGCGCTTGTGCCCGCGAATCCGCTCCGGCCTGCTCGTTGGCGAGCAAACGAAAGTCTGCCGACGAAACCAAATCCGCGAGTGCGGGCTGCGAAACCGCAATCTGCGTTTCGTCCGATGGCGTGAGCGTCGCGTTTTGCTCGCTTTCGTAAGTCTTCAGCGCATCGCCGGAGGCGTCCTTCAGCTTCTGCGCCTCGGCCAGATCGCCCTCGATCGCGTTCTGACGCGCGTCGAGCACGCTGCCGACGCGCGGCAGCGCAATTCGCGAGACGATCAGATAGAGCGCGACGAACGCGATCAGCAGCGACACCAGTTGCGAAGCAAAGGTGTCCTTCTGAAACGGCGGGAAGGGGGCCTTGTGGCCGCCCTCTGCAG
>JANXWU010000099.1 GCA_025350985.1 Spartobacteria bacterium
GCGCCGATGACGAACGCGAGCACTTTATATTTTGTCGTGTTGATGCCCATCGCCTCCGCCGCAATCTCGTCGTCGCGCACGGCCAGAAACCCGCGTCCGTAGGTCGAGTGGACGAGGTTTACCACGACAAAAACGGTGAGCGCGGCGAATGCAAACGTCCAAAAAAAGTTCGTGTGCTGCACGATGCCGCTGAGTCCGCGCTGCGCGCCGAGTGGCTCGGCGTTTTGGATGACGCCTTTGATGATTTCATTGAACCCGAGGGTGACGATGGCGAGGTAGTCGCCCTTCAATCGCAACGACGGCACGCCGACAATCAATCCCGCCAGCGCCGCCGCCAGCCCACCCGCCACCAGTGCGATCAAGAATCCCGTGGTGGTCCCCATTTTTCCCAAGCCCAGCAAATGCCCGTAGGCGAGCGTAAGCCAGGCCGAGGCATACGCGCCCACTGCCATGAAACCCGCGTGCCCGAGCGAGAACTGGCCGGTGTAGCCGTTCACCAAATTCAAGCCCGCCGCGAGGATGATGTTGATGCCGACACCGAGCAAAATGTCGTAGTAATACGGGTTGATTTTCCCGACGAAAGGGGACGCGAGGGCGAACGCAACGAGCACGGCGATGAAAATGGTTTTTCTGTGCTCGATCATCGCGGGTTCGTTTTAAAAACGCGTGTCATTCCGAGCGAACTGAAGCAAGCGCGGCGGGCGGAACGAAGTCGAGGAATGCGCTGGCGTGGACTTCGCTCCGCTCGGAATGACATGCGCTTTGTCTTTCGGAACGTCCTACTTTTTCCCGCTCCGATGCGCCGGGCAGCCCGATTCTTTTGATCCACAGATTGCACAGATGAACACAGATTTGTTCCGCAAAAATCCCATCTGTGAAAATCTGTGCAATCTGTGGACAACATCACACTTTCTCCCGTTCCGACGCGCCCAGCAGTCCGGTCGGCTTGAACAGCAAAATCAAAATCAGCACCCCGAAGACAATCGCATCGCGATACGTCGGGCTGACATAGCCGACCACCAGCGCCTCAATCACGCCGATGAGCACGCCTCCAAGCGCCGCACCAGGCAGATTGCCAATGCCCCCGAGAACCGCTGCCACAAAGGCTTTCAAGCCCGCATTCACTCCCATGAGCGGGTCAATCGAGGGCTGTTGGATCGAAGTCAGAATGCCTGCCGCGCCCGCGAGCGCCGAGCCGAGTCCGAACGTGAACGAGATGACCACGTCGTTGTTGATGCCCATCAGCGACGCGGCGACGGGATTGAAAGACAGCGCGCGCATGGCCGTGCCCAACTTCGTGTGGAGCACGATGTGCCGCAGCGCGAACAGCAGCGCCAGCGTCACGACGACGACAATTATTTGGCCGATGGTGATCGTGAGCGCGGAGAGTTTGCCGAAGGCCGCCGGTATTTCCAACGCGCGGTCGGTGATGATTTCCGGAAACGATTTCGGATCCGCGCCGAAAACAAACTGCCCGGCGTTTTCGAGAAAAAGCGAAACGCCAATCGCGGTGATGAGCACGGTCAGTTTCGGGCGCTCGCGCAAAGGCCTGTAGCAAAGCTTTTCGATGACGATGCCGATGAGCGCGCAGATCGCCATCGCCAACAAAAGCACGAGTGCCGCCCCCGGATACGACGCACCATTTCCAAACATCCGCAGCGCGCGCGGCCCGAGGTAAAACCCGACAAACGCCCCGAGCATGTAAACGTCGCCGTGCGCAAAGTTGATGAACCGCAGCACGCCAAAAACCATCGTGTAGCCGAGCGCGATGAGCGCGTAGATCGAGCCTTGGGAGAAGCCGTTGATGAGTTGTTGAAGGAATTCGATCATGAGCCACGGAGCACACGGAGATCACAGAGAAATTCTTTTGATGCCGTCCTTGAGCAAACGCTCGCCGAAGTTGATCAAGAGCGCGCGCTTCAAGCCGGTGCATTTCAGATAACTCAAGGTCTGCGCCAGAGCGACCTCCGGCAGCTTCGTGACGGATTTCAATTCAACGACAACTTCCTTCTCGACCAAAATGTCGATGCGCTGGCCTTGAATACGCAAACCTTTGTAAACCACATCGACGGCGATTTGCCTCTCGCAAGCGATCCCCAGCAGGAAAAATTCATGACACAGTGCCTCCTCGTAAATCGATTCCAGCAAACCGGGACCGATGACGCGATGAACCTCGATGGCCGCGCCGATGATCCTGTGCGTCAGTTCATCCTCCATCACAACTCCGTGTGCTCTGTGGCAAATTGGTGGCCAGCCATCACGGCGCGACAGCCTCGACGAACTTAAACCCGCCGCCGCCGATCGTCAGGATGACCGCCGGCTTTTCCGCATCGCGATGCGCGTTGAGCGTGATCGTGCCGGTGATGCCTTGGTGATTTTTCGTCGCGGCGATGGCGTCGCGGATTTTCGTCCCGTCAGTCGTCCCCGCACGCTTGATGGCCTCCGCCAAAACCATCGCGCTGTCGTAGCCCAGCGCCGCCATGTCATCCGGCACCGCGCCGTATTTCGCTTTGTATTTTTTCACGAACTCCTGCACGGCGGGGGATTTGTCCTCGGCGCTGAAATGGCAGGAGAAAAATGAGCCGTCGAGCGTGTTGCCAGCGACCTTTAGCAGCGAGTCGCCGACCCACCCGTCACCGCCGAGCAGCGGCGCTTTGATGCCCAGCAATTTTGCCTGCCGCGCGATCAGCGCGACCTCGGCATAATAGCCGGGAAGGAAGATGGCCTCGGGCATCGCGGCTTTGATCGAGGTGAGCTGCGCTTTGAAATCCTTGTCGCCAGTCGAGTACTTTTGCTCCTTCACGATCTGCCCGCCATTCGCCGTGAAATTTTTCACGAAAAACTCCGCGAGCCCGACGGCGTAGTCCTGCTTCACGTCAGTCAGCAAGGCCACTTTTTTCCAGCCTTTGTTGAGCGCGAACTTCGACATCACCGTGCCTTGGAACGGGTCGATAAAGCAGACGCGAAAGATGTAGTCGCCCACTTCCGTGACCTTGGGATTCGTCGAGCCGGGCGAGATCATCGGGATTTTATTTTGCTGGCAAATCGGCGCGGCTTCGAGCGACTTCGACGACGCGACCTCGCCGAGCACCGCGATCACTTTGTCCTGCGAAATGAGCTTGCGCACGATGGTCGCGGGCTGTCCGGGCAATGACTGATCATCCTCGGTGATGAGCTTAACTTTTCGTCCAAGCAGTCCGCCGTTTGCGTTGAGTTCTTCGATGGCGAGCATGCCGTCGTGCGACGGGGTGATGTACGAGACTCCGTTCGGCGACGACTTGGCCGGCTGCCAACCGGCCGGCGGGGCGTAGGT
>JANXWU010000397.1 GCA_025350985.1 Spartobacteria bacterium
GCAGGTCAAAGTTTTCGTCGCCAGCAAGCGCAAGCTTTCCGTCGGCGACAAAATGGCCGGACGCCACGGCAACAAGGGCGTCGTCGCGAAAATCGTGCCGGTGGAAGACATGCCCTATCTCGCGGACGGGACGTCCGTCGATATCGTGCTGAACCCGCTCGGCGTGCCTTCGCGCATGAATGTGGGGCAGGTTCTGGAAACGCATCTGGGCGTCGCCGCGAAAGCGCTTGGCTTCAAGGTCGCGACTCCGGTTTTCGACGGCATCTCCGAGGAGAAAATCTTCGGCTACATGAAAGAGGCCCGCAAAGTCGAGGGCTACACTTGGGTCACCGACACCGGCAAAGCGACCGTCTATGATGGCCGCAGCGGCGAGCCGTTCGACCAGTCGGTTGTCGTCGGTTACATCTACATGCTGAAGCTCGGCCACTTGGTCGCGGACAAAATCCACGCCCGCGCGGTCGGGCCTTACTCGCTTGTCACCCAGCAACCGCTCGGCGGCAAGGCTCAGTATGGCGGCCAGCGTTTCGGCGAAATGGAAGTGTGGGCGCTCGAAGCGTACGGCGCGGCTTACACGCTGCAGGAATTGCTCACGGTCAAATCCGACGACGTGCAGGGTCGCACGCGGATTTACGAGAGCATCGTCAAAGGCGACAACTCGCTCGAAGCGGGCACGCCGGAGTCGTTCAATGTTTTGATCAAGGAAATGAAGAGTCTGTGCCTCGACGTGAAAGTCGGGAGCAAGCAGCCGGCGTTACCAGAGATCGTCTAACCGAAGTTTTAACCGGAGAAATTCCCATGTCTGAATATAGCAACCGCGAACCTCGCGAGTCCCGCGAACCCCGTGAAATTTTCGGCGAAGAACGCACGGCTGCGTTCGACCAGGTCAGCATCACCGTCTCCTCGCCCGACTCGATCCGCTCGTGGTCGAAGGGCGAAGTCAAGAATCCGGAGACGATCAACTACCGCACGTTCAAGCCGGAAAAAGGTGGCCTGTTTTGCGAGCGCATTTTCGGGCCGACGCGGGATTGGGAATGCTCGTGCGGAAAGTACAAACGCATCAAGCACAAGGGCGTCATCTGCGATCGATGCGGCGTCGAAGTGACGCTCAGCCGCGTGCGGCGTGAGCGCATGGGCCACATCGAACTCGCCGTGGCGGTCACGCACATTTGGTTCTACAAATGCATGCCTTCGCGCATCGGTCTCATGCTCGACATGACGGGCCGACAGCTTGAGCGCGTGATTTATTACGAGGACTACATCGTCATCGATCCCGGCCAGACGCCGTTGACGAAATGCCAGCTTTTGACCGAGACCGAATATCGCGAGGCGCAGGATCAATACGGCGAAACATTCGTCGCCGGCATGGGTGGCGATGCGATTAAGACGCTGCTTTCACTCTCCGATCTCGCTGCGATGCAAAAGGAACTCGAGGAACAAATGACCTCGACGCGCAGCAAGCAGCTTCGCAAAAAAATCGCGAAACGGCTGAAACTCGTTCAAGGCTTTGCCAACTCGCACACGCGTCCCGAATGGATGGTGCTCGAAGTGCTGCCGGTCATCCCGCCGGATTTGCGCCCACTCGTTCCGCTCGAAGGCGGACGGTTTGCGACCTCCGATCTCAACGACCTCTACCGCCGCGTCATCAACCGCAATAACCGACTCAAAAACCTGCTCCAACTCAAGACGCCGGACGTCATCATTCGCAACGAAAAGCGCATGTTGCAGGAAGCCGTCGATGCGTTGTTCGACAATGGCCGGCACGGTCGCCCGGTCACCGGGGCGGGCAATCGTCCGCTGAAATCTTTGAGCGACATGCTCAAGGGCAAGGGCGGACGTTTCCGTCAAAATCTGCTCGGCAAACGGGTCGATTACTCGGGACGTTCGGTCATCGTCATCGGGCCGGAGCTGAAGCTGAACCAATGCGGCCTGCCGAAAAAAATGGCGCTGGTTTTGTTCGAGCCGTTCATCATCCGCGTGCTCAAGGAGCGTGGCTACGTCCACACCGTTCGATCCGCGAAAAAGATGATCGAACGCCAGACGCCGGAAGTTTGG
>JANXWU010000124.1 GCA_025350985.1 Spartobacteria bacterium
CCGAAGCGCGGATCGACTGGCTGATCACACCGGAAAACGCCGAGCTGGTGCGGCATCATCCCGCGCTGTCCGGACTTGTGATTTTCGACCGGCGAAAAATCGGGCCCGTGGGCTGGCTGCGTTTGCTCGTGCGTCTTCGCCGGGCGCGTTACGATTTGGTGGTCGATTTGCAAGGCTTGTTGCGTTCGGCCGTCTTCGCACTGGCGACCGGCGCGCCGGTTCGCATCGGGTTTGACAAGCCGCGTCGCGCCGGCTTCCCAAAACACGGCTGGGCAGGAGCGCGCGAAGGCTCGTGGCTGGCTTATTCGCACCGCATTCCGATTCCCACGCTGGAGGTCCACGCAATCGACCGCTACCTCTGGCTCGCCCCTTTTCTTGGTCTGGATGAGGCTCCGCCGGAATCGCGGGTTTACCTCGCCGCCCGCAACGAAGAGAAGGTTTCGGAACTCCTCGCCGAACATCGGTTTGAAAAGTTCGCCGTCCTCGTGCCGGGCACGATGTGGGAAACGAAACACTGGCTGCCGGAGCGATTTGCAGAAGTCGGGCGCACGTTTTTGCAGCGCGGTTTCGGCGTTTTCGTCGCCGGCTCGCCAGTAGAAAAATCTTTGTGCGCGCGGGTCGCTTCGCTGTGCCCCGGAGCGGTCGATCTTTCGGGAAAAACCTCGCTCGCGGAACTCGCGGCGCTTTTGAAAAAAGCCGGCGTCGTCATCGCCAACGACTCCGGTCCGATGCACCTCGCCGTGGCGCTCGGGCGACCCGTGGTGAGCGTCTTTGGCCCGACGAATCCGGCGCGTGTTGGGCCGTATCGGAAACTGGACTCGGTCGTCCGGGTCGAGATCCCGTGTTCGCCGTGCAACCTCCGCCGGCTCAACCAGTGCCCGCACGGACACGCGTGCATGCAGCATGTCACGGCGGCGATGGTCGTCGAGCGAGCGGATGCCGTTTTGGCTGTGCGCAGTTGAATGGTTTTGCGTTGCGGCGATTTCGCGGCGCACTTACCTTGCAGCTCCTTTCGCCCGTATTCTTTGTGAAATTAAAGCGCCTCAAAATCGGCTCCTGTTTTCTCGGCGGTCCCGCGCCGCTTTTCATCCTCGGGCCGTGCGTGATCGAGTCGGAAAAATTCGTCTGGCGCCTCGCGCGAAAAATCAAGGCAATCGCCGCCGACGCGGGCGCGCAATTCATTTTCAAGGCGAGTTACGACAAGGCCAACCGCACCTCCGTCCGCTCGTTCCGCGGGCTGGGCGTGCGCGCCGGGTGCGAGCTGCTCGCGGCCATCGGCGCGGAGTTGGGCGTGCCGGTCACGACCGACATCCACTCGCCGCAGGAAGCCGCGATTGCCGCCGAGTTTATCGACGTGCTGCAAGTCCCGGCGTTCCTGTGTCGGCAGACTGATTTGATCAAAGCCGCCGCCGAAACCGGCCGCGTGGTCAACGTAAAAAAAGGGCAGTTCCTCGCGCCGTGGGATGTGCGGAACATTGGTGAAAAACTGCGCGCGTTTGGCTGCGACCGCTTCTTTTTTACCGAACGCGGCGTCAGTTTTGGCTACAACAATTTGGTGGCCGACATGCGATCTTTGTATTGGATGCGCGAGGCCGGTTTTCTCACAGTTTTCGATGCGACGCACTCCGTGCAGCGACCCGGCGGCGCGGGGGACACCACTTCCGGCGACGGGGCGCTGGCGCCCGTGCTCGCGCGGGCGGCCGTGGCGGCGGGATGCGATGGCGTGTTCATCGAGACGCACGAAAATCCGGCGAAGGCGCTCTCCGACGGGCCGAATCAAATCCCGCTGGCAAAACTCCCCGCCTTGCTCAAACAACTGCAAACCATTCATGCGACGGTTCGTTAAATTTTTCGCCACCGTCGCGCTCGGCTGTCTCGTCCTCGGCAACGTCGCGGCAAAAAAAAAGACGCCGAAAAAGTCCGACGATCCGAGCCTGCCGCCGCCGCCAAAATTCGACCCGCAGATTCCCATCGGCCACGACGCGCAGGTGGTGAAATTGCCGCATTACGCCAATGGAAAATTGGAAATGCTTTTTAGCATCGGTCTCGCCAAGCGCTCGGACAATTACCACCTGAACATGTCCGGCGTGACCGTGGAAACATTCGACGAAACGGGGGCCACCGGGATGACGATCAAGCTCGCAACGTCGGTTCTCGATTTGAACACCGAAATACTCACGAGCAACGAGCCGGTGACCATCCGGCGCGACGAC
>JANXWU010000142.1 GCA_025350985.1 Spartobacteria bacterium
CGCTGGTCGTGCCGGTGCCGACCGTCGCGGCGTCGATGCCGTTGGTGCTGCCGCTCACCGTGTTGGTGACAACCACGTCGAACGTCCCGGCATTGGCGGTGCTGACCGGATCGAGAACCAGCGTCGTCGTCAGGCTGCCCGAGACATTGCCGCCGTCGACCAGGTTCAGGCCGCTGCGCCGCCACTGGTAACTCAGCGCGCCGCTGCCGCTCGCGTTCACCGTGAAGGCCGCCCGCCCGAGATTGCACACCGATTGATCGGCCGGTTGCGCCGAAAATGCCGGCGCGTCGGGCGCCACCACGAAGGTGTAGGACGCCACCTGGCCCGGCACCGGACTTGAGGCGGGGTTGATCGAGGTGGCGTCCTGGCCGTCGCCCGACCAGGCGTATAGGGTGTGCACCCCGTAGCCGAGCGGAGCCAGGGTCGCGCTCCAACCGCCGAAAAAATAGAAGGCCGGCAGCCACGCCCCCTGCCAGCCGTCCACCTGGTAGTAAACGCTCTGCGGCGGCGGGGCGATCGGGCTGTAGGTGCTGCTCACCGTAAGGGGGAAAAATGGCGTGGTGCTGGTGGTGGTGTTCCCCGGGAGCGCGCCGATGGTCACGTCGAGCGGGATGTTGACGACTGGCTGTTCCGTGACGGTCCTGATGTTGTTCGCGCCGCTGCCGCGCCCGAACACCAGCTTGCCGGTCACCGGGTTGAGCGCACCCGCCGGATTGGCCAAGCCGAGCGCGATCGTCGTCTTCAGGCTGTTGGAGATGCCATCCACCACATAGAGAGTGCCGCTGTTGTCGGGCAGATACACGGTGTTGGCGTTCGGGTTCACCAGGATCGCCGGACCCGGTCCGGTGCCCAGCGAGAGATTCGCCAGGGGGGCGTTCGCGTTCAGCGTGTCAAAGATCTCGAGATAGCCGGGGTTTCCGTTCGAGGCGGCATACAGCCTGCCCGTTGCTTCGTTGAGCGCGATGAACGGGTCGACGTTGGCGGTGGGGATGGAAATCATGCCCAGGGTGGCGCCGTCCACCACGGTCACCTTGCTGACGAAGCCGTTGCCGATGTAGATCCGGTTGTTGAGGCGGTCAATCGCCAGGCCGGAGGAAAAAAAGCCGACCGCGACCGGTCCCTGGGAATAGTCCTGCCCGTTCATCACGGTGAGGCCGTTGAGCTGCAGGAGATAGATCCGATTGGTGGCTGAATTGACGGCCAGACCCGAGATGCTGGCGCTGGAAATGAGCGCCGGGCTGGCGACGACCGCGTTGAGCGCGCCGTCGATCACCGAGAGCGTCAGGCTGGTCTGGTTGGCGACGTAAACCCGGTTGCTGGCGGTGTTCAGGGCGAGCGCCGCCGGGTTGACCCCGACCGGGATCGAGGCGAGGATTCCGTCGCTCGAGCCGTCGATCACGATCAGCGCACCCGGCGCGGCGCCGCCGTCGACCAGCGCGTAGATCCGGTTGGTCGCGGGATTGTGTTCGAGCGCGACCAGCACGCTTCCCAGCGGCACGTTCTTGTTGGCGGAGCCGGGCGTGAGCACGGTGACCGAATTGCTGCCGGTATTGGCGATGTAAGTCTTGCCCGTGGCGGGGTTGATGGTGACAGCGACCGGCGTCCCCCCGGCCACGGTGGACGTATTGGTGATCGCGTTATTGCGGCTGTCGAAGACCGCGAGCCCGCTGGAGCCTGGCAGCGCGACGTAGAAACGGCCGGTCAGGGGGTTCACTCCGATCGCGCCGGTGACCTGCAGCAGCGAGGTGTTGAAGATGAAGGTGTTGCTGGCGCCGTCCATCACATAGACGCGCCCCGTTGCGGGGTCGTTGGTGAAGACCCGGTTGCCCGACGGGTCCACCCCCACGGCGCCCGGGGTCGCGGCGCCGATGAGTGGCACGGCGGCGGCAAGGCTCGCGGGAGTCGTCGAGCCGGACGCGCCATAGATCACATCGAGCGTGTGGGTGTTGTAGCAGGCGACATAGACCCGGTTGCTCACCGGGTTGACGGCGATTCCGCCCAGGTTGTTGGCGCCGAGGTCCACCGGGGTTCCCATCGTGGCCGCGACCGAGGCGGTTTCGCCGTTGACCACGTGCAAGATGACGGCGCTTTGCGCCGCGTAGATTTTGTTGGTCACCGGATTGGCGGCGAGCGCCATGATGGGGTTGCCCGGGCTCAGCCGCCGGACGTAGCCCGCGGTCTGGCCGTTGATGACTTCGATGGAAGCGTTGCCCGGGACCGTCCCCGCCCCCACGTAAACGTAATGGGTGACCGGGTTGAGTGTGATCGCGTTCAGGCTTGAGGCGCCGACCAGGTTCAGATTGGTGACCACCGAGTCGTTATTGCCGTTGATGACGGTGAGCGCCGTGTTCGATTTGTCGACCACGAAGATCCGGTTGAGCACCGGGTCGATGGCGAGCGCGACCGGGCCGTTGCCGACCGTCACCGTGGACGAGATCGTGCCGGTCGCGCCGTTGATCACGACGACCTTGCCGGCGCCGAAGACGGGCTGGAGCACCACATAGACCTTTCCGGTCACCGGGTTGACCCCCAGGTCCGCCGGTTTGTCGCTCAGCGGTACGGACGTCATCGCATGCGTCGCTCCGTCGATCACGGTGATGCTCAGGTTGATGTTGCCGTTGCCGGTGTTCATAACGTACACCGTG
>JANXWU010000153.1 GCA_025350985.1 Spartobacteria bacterium
TCTACCTCGAGGGCACCTCGACCTATTACCGCCCGTTGCAAAACATTTCCTACATGCCCGACTACTGGCTGTGGCACAACAACCCGTTCGGCTACCATCTTTCCAACGTCTTCTTTCATGTCCTGAGCGGCTGGCTGTTGTTTCAATTGATTCGGAAAATTCTGCCGGTTCTGACAAAGGAGAAAACCGGAACCGAAGGTCTGCGTTTTTTCACGCGGTGGCGGGACGCGATCGCGTTTGGCGTCGCCCTGCTTTGGATCGTGCATCCGATTCACAACGCCGCCGTGGCGTACATCGCGGGCCGGGCGGACAGCCTCGCCAGTCTGTTCTCGATTGCGGCGTGGCTGATTTACTGGAAGGCGCGGGGATTCGCGAGCCGGCCCTTTCGCGTGACTGGCTATGGACTGGCGCTTGTGCTCTGCGTGCTCGGGGTTTGCTCGAAGGAAATCGCGATCACCTGGTTCTGCCTGTTCGTTTTCTTTACCTTGGCCTTCGACCGGCAGACCCGGCTGCGCGAGAAACTCGCTGCGGTGGCGGGGCTCGTCCTCGTGGTGACTTTTTGTTTCTGGCTGCGGCATCTGCCCTCGGGGACGGCGGCGGGCGCGACGCGCGTGGAAGCCGCTACCACGCTGGAATACCGGGTTATCCTCGCGTTTCGGGCGCTGGGCGATTACGCGGGCCTGATTTTTTTCCCGTCGCATCTGCACATGGACCGGACGGTTTATCAAGTCGGCCCTTACGCCAGTGTCGCGGCGTGGCAGGATTCGCTGCGGCTGGAATATCTCTCGGTCATCGGCGCGGCGGCGGCGGCGATGCTCCTCTTTTTTTCCGTGAAAAAATTCCCCGGCCAGCGTGTCCGAATTTTTGGCGCGATCTGGTTTCTCATCGGCTTCGTGCCGATCTCCAATCTGTTTCCGCTCAACGCGCAGGTGGCCGAACACTGGATTTACATGGCGAGTTTCGGGTTTCTATTTTTCCTCGCCGGCTGTCTGGCCGCGATGCCGCGGCCCCTGCGCGCTGCCGCCGTGGGGCTGGCGTGCCTGGCCATTCCGACGTTGATGCTTCGCACTTCCAAACGCGCCTACGAATGGGCGGACGCGGAACGTTTTTACAAGCAGACCATCGCCGACGGCGGCGGCAGCGTGCGCGTTCATCTCAATCTCGCGCTCGTTTATTCCGCGCGGGGCGACGTGAAGACGGCGGAGGAAATGCTGCGCCACACCGTGCGCCACTCGCCGGATTATCTCCCCGCGCGCCTGAACCTCGGCATCAACCTGCTGCGGCAGGGGCGGCAGAAGGAGGCGGAGCAGTATCTGAAGTTTGACCCAAAAACCTCGGCAAAAATCTCGAAGGAACAACCGCACACCTGGTCGGCGGCGTTGAACATGGCGCACATGCGCCACAACGAAAAACGCCCCCGCGAAGCGCTGGCGATTTTGGACGAAGCGATTCCGCGCTATCACGACAACTGGGATTTAGTCGATCTGCACGCGCGCATTTTGCGCGAGAGCGAAAGCGTCGCCGCGGCGATTCCGGGGGTGGAGGCGTATGCGCGGGCGCACTGGTGGCATTACGAATCGCAGATGGCTCTCGCCCGTTTGCAGGCCGGAAATGGCGACGCGGAAAAAGGGATTGCTGCGCTGCGCAACGCCGCCTCACTCGATGTCCACGCGGTCGCGCCTTTCGTCGAGACGGCGCATCTGCGCTTTGACCAGAAGAAATTTGCCGAAGCTGCGGAAGCGATGCGGCGAGCCATTGGTCGCGACTCCGACCAGCCGACCCAATATCTGTTTCTCGCCACCATTTACGAGCAGTGGGGACGCCCGCGGGAAGCGGCGCTCGCGATGCGCACGGCTGAGGGTTTGCGCAATGAGGTTGCGGGAAAGTTCCGCCACTTCTGATCCCTCCGCGCAAAGGGGCGCAGATTCCTTTGAATGAAAGCCGCGGAGGAACGGTCTTAACCGCTGTTGGATGCGAATCCCTCACAGACCCGTGCTTTTATGAAAATCTTCCGTTCCATTCTTTGTCTCATTGTTGTCGGTTTGATGCTTTCGGTTTTCGCGCCGCGAAACGCGCAGGCCGGCGTCTCCTTTGAATATTTTTACGAAAACCTCAGC
>JANXWU010000159.1 GCA_025350985.1 Spartobacteria bacterium
GCGCGGTTTAGTTTTTGCGCGGAATGATCGATAAAATCCGCGAGCGACTTGAGGCGCAGCCTTTTTTGCCCTTTGCAATTCACGTCGCAGACGGTCGCGAATATCCGGTGCCCTCGCCGGATCACGCGCACGTTTATCCTAATGGTCGGCGCGTTTGCGTGTTCACAGACGATGGGCGTGAATACATTTTGCCATCCTTGTTGATCAGCGGTTTGGGCATGGAATCTTCAGCCTCGTAAGGCAGCCCGTGTTCGTCGATCAAATCAAAATCCACGCCAAGGCCGGCGACGGCGGCGACGGCAGCATCAGCTTTCGCCGTGAAAAATTCGTGCCTCGCGGCGGGCCGGACGGCGGCGACGGCGGACGCGGCGGCGACGTGGTTCTGCGGGTTGATTCAAACTCGGACAACCTCGTCGGCTTTTACTACGAGCCCATCGTCAAAGCGCAGACCGGCGAGGACGGTCACGGCAAAAATTGCTACGGCCTTTCCGCCAAAAACAAAGTGCTCCTCGTGCCGCCGGGCACGCTGGTTTATCGGAAAATCGGCAGCGCCGGCACTTCGCAGGAATCGCTGATGCCCGGTGTCACGGTGATTGATTTCGAACCAGCCGCAGAACCAGCGGTGCGCGAAAAAAAATCGCTGTTCGAGCGCGAGCACGATTCGCTCGAACTGATCGCCGACCTCACGACGCCGGGCGAAGAATTCGTGCTCTGCAAAGGCGGACGCGGCGGCAAGGGCAACATGCACTTCAAGAGTTCGACCAACCGCACGCCGCGCCAGTTCACGCCGGGCGGCACTGGCGAGGAGGGCGACTTTTTTCTCGAGCTCCGCATGATCGCCGAGGTCGGGCTCGTCGGCTACCCGAACGCCGGCAAATCGACGCTCATCAGCAAAGTTTCCGCCGCGCATCCGAAGGTCGCGCCCTACCCATTCACGACGCTCCATCCGGTCATCGGCGTGATGGAATTCCCGGCTCCCGACTACGGTCGCATCACCGTCGCCGATATTCCCGGCCTCATCGAAGGCGCGCATCTCGGCGTCGGATTGGGCCACGAATTTTTGCGTCACGTCGTCCGGTGCAAGCTGCTCGTGTTCGTGATCGACATGGCTGGCAGCGAAGGCCGCGAGCCGATCTCCGATCTCGCGACGCTCCGCGAGGAGTTGAAAAAATACGACGCGGCGCTCGCGAAACGGAAGTGGCTGGTCGTCGCGAACAAAATGGATTTGCCGGCCGCGGAGAAAAACTTGAAGCAGTTCAAGGCGCGCTTCAAAGGCCGCAAAGTCATCCCGATTTCCGCCGACACGGGCGAGGGGCTGGAGAAGTTGAGGGCGGAATTGAAAAGCATCGTGCGGGAAAAAACCGCCGCCGAATAAAAGACAACAACTCGCGTTTCAACCCTGTGATTCCGAGCGCAGCGCAGAAGAACATTTAGGGAGATGACAAGGCGGACGAAGGCTGTCCCTTTCCGCGGAGTTTTTCCAGCAGCCGCTCCACCTCGACGTGCTTCTCCACCAGCGCCTGGATCGTGTCGATTTTGTCGGTGTCGCCGGGCAGGGTTTTCACCGTCATCGAGTAAATGCAGTTCGCCGCCGTGTAACTGTCGAAGGCCGTGGCAATGGTTGGAATCGCCGATTGTTTGAGCAAATCCAAAACGCTCTCGTGCGGCAGCAAATCGCCTGAGAGCACGAGCCCGGCGATGCACTTTCCATCCATTTCGGAAACCGAAGCCGTCGAGAGCGCGGCGAGGATGATGTCCTCGCGGTCGCCCGGCGTGATGATGAGCGTGCCGGGGTGAAAATAGCTCATCACATGCGCCGAGTTCATCGCGCCAATGATCACCTTGTGGACGCGCCGCCGCGTGCTTTTTTCGCCGTTGATGAAGTGGCCTTTGATCTGTTTGCAAACCTGCCCCAGCGTGGCGTTCGCCAGCGTCGGCTCCATCGGCAGCACGCCGAGCAGGTCAATGCCAAGCCGGTCCAATCCGCGCCGCGCAAAGTCGGAAACTTGCTCGAATTTTTCCGGCAGCACTTTGTTCAGCACGACGCCAATCACCTCGACCCCCTGCTGGTCGAAGAGCGCTTTGTTCAGCGCGATTTCGTCGATGGGCTTCCCGATGCCGCCCTTGGTCACGAGCAGCACTTTGCTTTCGAGAATGTGCGCGACCCGCGCGTTGGAAAGATCGAAGACCGAGCCTACGCCCGCGTGGCCGGTGCCTTCGATGATGATGAAATCCTTTTCCCAAGCCGCGCGGTCGAACGAATGCTGAATGCGTCGCACGAAAAAATCCGGGTTCGGATGCTCGATGTAGCGCCGCGTAAAATCAGGTTCGACGGCGATCGGGCTCATCGCCTCGATGGGCGTGTGAACGTCGAACGTGTGGTCGATCAGGATCGTGTCTTCGTCGATCCGTTTGCCGTCCACTTCGACAAACCGCTGCCCGACCGGCTTGATGAAACCGATGCGCCCGAGGCGTTTTTTCAGCGCGGCGAAAAGGCCAAGCGCGGCGGTGGTTTTGCCATCGTTCTGCTGCGTGGCGGCGACGAAAACGCGGGGAGTGGCGGTGTTCACGCGTTCGGTTTGGCCGCGGAAGTCAGGCCTGCGCCTCCGCCGGATACAGCTTCCGATACTCGCTCGCTTGCAGCCCGACCAGTGCGGCGACGCCCAGGATTTCCTCGACGCTCGAACCGCGCGAAACGTGCGCGCACGGCTTCGACGGCCCGAGCAAAATCTCGCCGTAGGTCTCCGCTCCCGCCAGATGTTGAATGAGCTTGCCCGCGATGTTGGCGGCGTTGAGGTCGGGAAAAATCAGGACGTTCGCGCGACCGGCGACCGGACTGCGCAGTGATTTGCGCTCGGCCAGATCGCTGAGAATCGCGCTGTCCGCCTGCATCTCGCCGTCGATTTCGATTTCGAGATGCTCCTGCTCGACGCGGCTTTTCGCGAGCGCGGCCGCCGCGGCCATTTTCACGGCTTGCGGCTGCGTCGAACTGCCCTTGGTCGAAAAACTCAGCATCGCGACGCGCGGCTTGATACCCATGACCTGCCGGCAAATGTTACCCGTTTGAATGGCGATCGTCGCCAGTTCCTCCACCGTCGGATCGGGAATGACGGCGCAATCGGCAAACATCAGCACGCCGTCTTCGCCGAAATGTTTGTCCCGAAAAACGAACACCGTGCAGCTCGAAATTTTGTCCGCGCCGGGCAGTGGTTTGATGAGTTGGATCACTGGCCGCAGCACGGTGCTGGCCACGGAATTGACGCCGGAAACGAGCGCATCCGCCTGCGAGTACTGAACCATCATGGCGGCGAAATAGTGCGGATTGACCATCAAATCCCGCGTCGCCGTTTTGCCCAAATCGCGATAGCGCCGCAGCTTTTCCAGACGCTCGCAAAACTGCGGCAGATCGGAGGCTTTCGCGGGATCGACAGTGCCGATGCGCTCCAGATTCACCCCGAGGCTGGCGGCGACGCGTTTGATCTCGTCCACGTCGCCGAGCAAAATCGGGGCGCCGAGACGAAGCCCCGCAAAGCGGCTTGCCGCGCGGATCACGCGTGGGTCGGTGCCTTCGGGAAACACGACCCGCTTCGGGTGCCGCATCAACTTTTCAAACACACTGAGGATAAAGCTCATGACCCGGTAAAGGTGGGACGTTTGCGAACACGGCACAAGCGGAATGGTGTCCGTTGCGCTCGCCGCCACGCGTGCTCTTGTGGCGAATCCCGGAAGCGCCGGGCCCAACAAAATGCAGCCCGCCGACTACCACATGCACACGCCGTTGTGCCATCACGCCACCGGCAATCCAGTGGACTATGCGCGCGTCGCCATCGAGCGCGGGCTGGACGAAATCGGGTTTGCCGATCACAACCCGATGCCCGAGCAATTTGACGATTGGCGCATGAGTTTGACTGACCTGCCGCGCTATTTCGACTTGGTTGCCGAGGCTCGTGGAAAATTTCCGCAACTCACGATCCGGCTCGGGCTGGAGTGTGATTTCATCGCCGGCCACGAGTCGTGGATCGAGAAGCTCGCGGGCATGGCCGAGTGGGATTTTCTCATCGGCAGCGTGCATTATTTGCCCGGCGGTTTCGAGGTGGATCACCCGCGCCACATGTCGCGGCACATGAGCGGCGAGCGCGAGGAGTTGTGGGCGAGTTACTGGAAAACGTACGAGCGCGCGATCCGCAGCGGGCTGTTCGATTTTGTCGCGCATCCAGATTTGCCGAAAAAATTCGGCTTCAGACCCGAAGGGGATTTGCGACGGTTTTACGAACCGGCGGTGCGCGCGCTGGCGGAGACCGGCATGGCTTTTGAAATCAACACCGCCGGTCTGCGGAAGGATTGCCGCGAGATGTATCCGGCGCGGGAGTTTCTGCAGATGGCGCACGAAGCCGGCGTCCCGCTCACCATCAACTCCGACGCGCACGCGCCGGGTGAAGTCGGCGCGGCTTTCCCGGAAGCTGTGGCCTTGGCGAGGGCCGTCGGTTATCGCGAGTTGGTGCGGTTTTGCAAACGCGAGCGCAGCGTTGTTGCTCTTTGATCGGGGGTCGGCTGAGGGTGGTCGTTGGAAAAGGTTCCGTGCGTGTCCTAGTTTCCCCGGCGCGCGCTATTTTCTTTTTGGAGAATGAAACCCGACGAATCTTCCGGCGACACCGATCGCCAAAAGGAATTGATGCTGCTGATGACGCAGCACCAGCGGCGGATTTTTTCCTACCTCTACACGCTCGTCCCCGACCGGCACGACGCGCAGGATTTACTCCAAGAGACCAGTCTCGTCATCGTCGAAAAATTTAACGAATTCACGCCCGGCACCGACTTCGCCGCGTGGGCCTGCCAGATCGCCTACTGGCGCGTGCGCGCGTCGCGGCAGAAATTTGCGCGGGCCAAAGTCGTGTTCGATCAGAACGTCGTCGATGCCGTCGCGGAGACGGCGGCGACGATGGCGGATGAACTCGACGACCGCCACGAGGCGCTCGCGAAATGTTTGCAAAAGCTGCACCCGCGCGACCGCGAACTCGTGCTCACCCGTTACGAATCCGCGCAGGGCGTCGTCGAAGCCGCGCGGCGCACCGGGCGTTCGATGGACGCGGCCTACAAAGCGCTTGGGCGGATTCGCAAACTGCTTTTCGATTGTGTCTCGCATCAACTCGCGGCTGGAGGAACGGCGTGAAACTGAGCGACAACGAAATCCTGGAACTCAACGAGCTGTGCCACGCGCTCGTGGAGGAAACGCTCACCGCGACGCAAAAATCACGCCTCGCGCACTGGCTCGGGCAATCGGAGGATGCGCGCCGATTTTACATCCGCGCGATGGCACTTTCCGCGAGTCTTTTTGATTACGCGGGCGAGATGCAGCTCGACGAACCCGCGCGCATCGTCCGCCCAGCAATCTGGTCTTGGCGCGTGCTCGTGCCGCTCGCCGCCGCTGCCGTGTTCGCGCTCGCCTCGCTGATCATTTTTCAGAAACACGACGCCGCCACCGGCGAGCAAGTCGCGGGCGAACTCGTCGCGCGGCTCACCGGCTCGAAGGACTGCCAGTGGACCGGCCCGGCACCCGGCGATTCGTTGCAAAAAGGGCAGCGGGTCGAGTTGGCAAGCGGCTCGGCGGAAATCACCTTCGACAGCGGCGCGCAAATCGCCCTCACCGGCCCCGCCTCGCTCGAAGTCAACTCCGCGTGGGACGCCGTGCTGCGGCGCGGCACGCTGCACGCCACCGTCCCGCCGCAAGCCATCGGATTTCGCATTTCCAATTCCGACGTCGAAGTCATCGATCTGGGCACGGAATTCAGCATGGTCGCCGAGGAAAAAGGCGCGACGGAAGTCTTCGTGCTCAAAGGCAGTGTCGAAACGGTGTCCACTGACGCCGCGAGCCACGAGCCGATTGTGTTGCGCGAAAAGGAATCGCGCCGGTTCAAGCGCGGCGTCACCTCGGCCGTGTCGGACAGCGAGAAAAAATTCGCTCGCCTGTCGAAGCCGCACGCCTTCGAGCGCTCCGCGACGCCGACGAATTTTGTGCATTGGTCGTTCGACGAAGCCGAAGGCAATACCGCGCGCGCCGACGTGTTCGGCCTCGCTGGCTCGTTCGACGCGCAGCTTGGAACTGGAACGGAAACGGTGTCGGCGTCTTCATTGGCGGACGCGCACGTCGATGGCCGCTGGTCGCGCGCGCTGCATTTCGATGGCAAAATATTTGCGCACGCACCCATGCCGGACCTGGCATCCGACTCCGCCCGCACCGTCGCGTTTTGGGTGAAAGTGCCCGAGGATGCGCCGCTCGCGTCGTCATCGATCCTCGCGTGGGGTTCGCGCGAAAAAGGCAAAAGGAAAACCACCGTGCCCTTCGCCCAAATCGGCTGGAATCGCCATCCGACGCAAGGCACACCGGGCGCGCTGCGCACCGATTTTGGCCACGGCCTCGCCATCGGCGCGACGCCGTTGCGCGACGGGCGCTGGCACCACATCGCGGTGGTTTTTGTTCCGGCCAAACGTCACGACCAGATCATTCAGGCGAAGCAATACGTCGATGGCCGGCTGGAGGAAGCCACGGCGCGTCCCGATAAAAAACAGAAGCATCGTCCTGCGACGATCGCCGAGGAATCCGACGATGCAGCGTCGAAGGAATGGCTTTGGATGGGTCGTCGTCCGGGAACCAATGCAAAAAAAGCGAACGACCGGTTCCGCGGCGAACTCGACGAGTTGTTCATCGCCGACCGCGCGCTTGCGCCGCGCGAGATCGTGCATTTGATGACGACGAACTCGCTGCGCCAGCCCAAGACGCTGGCCGCGGACTAGGACTGTCCACCAGACCAAAAAGCATCCACAGATTTCACAGACAGACACAGATTTATTTAAAAAGTATGGGCTGCTTAGGAGGGTGTCTAAAAAGTCCCGATACGTGTGAAGAGCGGCGCGAGGACGCGCCGCAGTCCAAAGGCGGCTGCGCCGCCAAACCAAGCGGTTCCGCCCCTTTGCCCGCGCAGCGCTTTCACCACGCGCGCGCCGACTTTTTAGCCGCCCTATAAGTAAATAAAATCTGTGAAAATCCGCGTAAATCTGTGGATGAAAATTCTGTGTGTTAACCCGCCCAAGCGCTTCTTCTGTTCAAGGTTCCGGATTGCCCGTTGCCACTTTTTCCAAATCGCGGAAACTACCGCGTGCAGAAACGGATCATCCTCGGAACCCGCGGGAGCGCGCTGGCGCTGGCGCAAGTTCGGCTCGTCGAGCAGGCATTGCGCGCCGCGATCGAGGGCATCGAAATCGAGGTAAAAAAAATCACCACGACCGGCGACCGCCGTCAGGATCCGAATTTCCAAGTCGATACGCCGGCGGGGTTGAAAGGTCTTTTCACCAAGGAAATCCAGGACGCGATTCTTTCCGGCGAGATCAACGCAGCCGTGCATAGCTTGAAGGACGTGCCCGGCGTCACGCCGGATGAACTCACCATCGCCGCCGTGCTCGAACGCGCACTGGCGTCGGATGTTTTGATTGCCAAAACCGCGAGAACTTTCGACGACTTGCCCCGCGGCGCCGGCGTGGGAACGAGCAGTGTGCGCCGCTCGCGGCTCCTGCGGTGGCGGCGCGGCGATCTGCGCGTCGAACCGCTTCGAGGCAACGTGCCGACGCGATTGCAAAAGCTGCGCGCGACGGAAAATCTCGACGCGATCGTGCTGGCGTGCGCGGGATTGGAGCGGCTCGGTTATCAGATGATTGACGGTTCGATGGATTTCGACGGCGCGGCTTTGCGCACGCAGATTTTACCCGAGATGCCGCACGCCATCGGCCAGGGCGCAATCGCGCTGGAATGTCGCGCGGACGACGGCGACACGCGGACACTTTTTGGAAAAATCAATCACGCGCCCACCTTCACCTGCATCCGGGCCGAGCGGGAATTGCTGCGCCTCTTGAATGGCGACTGCACGCTGCCCGTCGGGGTGCGGACACAGCTTCTCGGCGGCAAGATTTTCTTGGAGGCGATCGTTTTCGGCGATGAAGGCGCGGAGCCGCGCGAGGCTCGAAATGAAGGCGAGGCCGATGAGCCGGAGGCGCTGGCGCAGCGGCTCTTCAGGCAGCTTTATTCCTAAAATGGCACGAGAGAAATCACACAGCGGCATTTGCTATCTCGCGGGCGCGGGGCCGGGCGATCCAGGTTTGGTGACCATTCGCGCGAAGGAAGTGATCGAGCAGGCGGACGTGATCCTTTACGACTCGCTGGTCAATCCAGAGATTCTGAAATGGGCGCGCGCGGACGCCGAGGTCGTCTTCGCGGGCAAATCCGCGGGCGATCACAAAGTGCCGCAGGATCACATCAACGCGCTCCTCGTGGATAAAGCGCGCGCAGGGAAAATCGTCGTACGGCTGAAGGGCGGCGATCCGTTTTTGTTCGGGCGCGGCGGGGAGGAGGCCGAGGTTCTGGCGAAGGCAGGACTGCATTTTGAAGTAATCCCCGGCGTCACTTCGGCCATCGCCGTTCCGGCTTACGCAGGCATTCCGCTGACGCACCGCGACCACAGTTCGCAGGTGACGATTTTTACCGGACACGAATATCCGGCGAAGATCGAGACGGCGCTCGACTACAAACAACTCGCGTCGCTGCCGGGCACGAAAGTGATGCTCATGGGCTTCCAGCGCATCGGCGAGATCGCGCAGAAATTGATCGATGAAGGCGCCGCGCCGACGACGCCGATTGCGATGATCCGCTGGGGCACGATGGGCCGCCAACAGACGATCACGGGCGAGTTGCACAACATCGCGGGCATCGCCGAGTTGGCTGATTTTGGCAAACCTGCGCTGTCGGTAATCGGCGACGTCGTGAAGCTGCGCGGGACGTTGAACTGGTTTGAGACGCGTCCGCTTTTTGGGAAACGGATCGTCGTGACGCGCTCGCGCGAACAGGCGAGCGGCCTCGTCGCGGCGCTGCGGAATCTCGGCGCAAATGTGTCCGAACTCCCGACGATTCGTATCGAGCCCCCGGCGGATTTGCGCGCGTTCGGGCAGATGGTGCAGGACGCACACACGTACGACTGGATCGTGTTCACCAGCGTCAACGGCGTGAACAAATTCTTCGATCTCTTTTATAAACTTTACGACGACGCACGCGACATCGGCGGCGTGCGCATCGCAGCCATTGGCTCGGCCACGGCGCAGCGACTCGATGATTTCCATTTCAAAGTCGATCTCCAACCGGAGAAAGCGGTCGCGTCGGAAGTGGCGCGGATGTTCGAAAAAGACAGCTCGATCGAAAACTTGAAGCTGCTTTACGTGCGCGGGGAACTGGCCAGCGACATCATTCCAACGCGGCTCAAGGAAATGGGGGCCATCGTCGATGACGCGATCGCCTACCGCACCGTGCCGGAGACGGCGGACACGAGCGGCGCGATGGCGCGGTTTCGCGCGGAGGGTGCGGATTTGATCACGTTCACAAGCAGTTCGACGGCGGAAAATTTCGTCGCGCTGGGACTGCCGCTGCCGGCGGAACTGAAGATTGCGAGCATCGGCCCCGTCACTTCGGCGACCCTGCGCAAGCTCGCGCTCGACGTGGATGTCGAGGCGTCCAAACACGACGTGGACGGACTGGTGGCGGCGATTCGAAAATTTTACGCGCTTTGAACTTCAGGTAGTGGCACAGTTTGAAAAAGCGCGTGTCATTCTGAGCGCAGTGGAGTTCGCCTTGCGAACGGAACGGAGTCGAAGAATCTCTTGGACTTCCCCGTGCAGTGGCACGCCGACAAACAGTTCAAGAGATTCTTCGACTCCGCAAAGCCTTCGCTCAGAATGACAGATCGCATTTTTTTAAACTGTGTCCTTCCCGAACTTCATGCCTTACCCGATGCGCTCGTTCTTCGCCGCGCTCACTTGTCTCCTCATTGCAGGCCGGACGGAGGCGGATGAAAGTGCCGCCAAGCCTGATGCCAGGCCGATTCCGGGGCATTCGATTCACGGCGAAGCCTTCAATCAGGGGCCGCGCCGTCAGGCGGTGCTGATGGGTGCGGACAAAGTCGGGGACATCCATTTCCCGATCACGACGCAGAGCGCGGACGCACAGGCTTTTTTCAACCAGGGCGTCGGACAACTGCACGGGTTTTGGTACTTCGAGGCGGAGCGTTCGTTCCGGCAGGTCGCGCTGCTCGATCCCGATTGCGCGATGGCGCGCTGGGGGCTCGCGATGGCGAACATCAACAACCCGAAACGCGCGCAGGAATTCATCCAACAAGCCGTGAAGCTCAAAGACAAGGCGTCGCCGAAAGAGCGCGCGTGGGTGGATGCGCTGGCGGCCTATTCCGTGGGAGAAAAGAAGGATAACAAAGTGCGGCGCGGGGAATTGGTGAAGGCGTTGGAAAAGATCAGCTTCGACTTTCCCGACGACATCGAATTGAAGGCGTTTCTCGTTTTCCACCTCTGGGACAACTCGATGCACGGACTGCCGCTCGCGAGTCATCAAGCCATCGATGCACTCGCGAAGGAAGTGCTGGCGCAGCAGCCGGCGCATCCGATTCACCACTACCTCATCCACCTCTGGAACTACGAGGACGACCGCCGCGCGCTCGCCGATGCCGCGCAGTGCGGGCAGAGCGCGCCGGCCATCGCGCACATGTGGCACATGAGCGGCCACACTTTTACGAAACTAAAACGCTACGCCGATGCCGCGTGGCAGCAGGAGGCAAGCGCGCGCGTCGATCACGAGCACACGATGCGGCTGCGCCTGTTGCCCGAGGAAATCCACAACTACGCCCACAACAACGACTGGCTGATTGAAGACCTCACGTTCATCGGCCGGCTGCGTGAGGCGGTGGAATTGGCGCGCAATTTGGTGGAGCTGCCGCGCCTCTCGCCGCGGCACACGATTGTGGGCAAGGATAATGTCGATGACGAAAAATCGGGCCACCTGATGGGCGAGCGGCGGCTGCTGCAAATCCTGCCGCGCTTCGAATTGTGGGACGAACTTTGCGCGCTCGACGGGACGATTTATCTCGCGCCGTACGACGACTCGGTGGACGAAATGAAACGACTGCGGACGCTCGGCCTGGCGTGGCTGATGAAGGGCGACCGGGCGCGCGGTGATGAAAAACGCGACGCGATTCAGGCGCGCGTGACGAAGGCTCGCGCGCAACGCTACGCCGACGCGGACGAGGCCGAGCGCAAAGGCAAAAAGGAGAACAAGCCGTCGGATCAAATCGCCAAAGCGATGGCGGATGCGATGCAGAAATTCGGACGCGAAATCGACGAGGGCGAAAAGCTGATCGCAGAGTTGCAGTTGTATCGCGCGCTCGAGGGGGGCGAGGTTGCCGTGGCGAAAGCGGAATTGGCGAAATGGAGCGACCTGCCGAAAGAACGACTGGTGACGCTGCACGCGCGGCTTGGCGATTTGAAGAAGGCCGAGGAACTGGCGCGCGCGCTGGTGAAGAAAGAGGAGGGTCAAGTGCTGCCGCTGGCGCTGCTGACGGACGTGCTCTGGCGGGCGGACAAGAAAGCCGAGGCACGGGACACCTTCAAAAAACTCCGCGAACTCAGCGCGCAAGCCGATCTCAGCCTGCCGGCTTTCCAGCGCCTGGCCCCGCTCGCGGCGGAATTGCAGCTCGCGGACTGGCGGCCCGAATTGAAATGGCCTGCCGACAGCGGCGTGCGGCCGGCGCTCGATTCGCTGGGGCCGTTTCGCTGGCAGCCGTCCGCCGCGCCGTCGTGGGAACTGACCGACCAAGCCGGACAGCCGCACCGTCTCGCCGATTATTCCGGCAAACCGGTGCTGGTCATTTTCTATCTCGGGCACGGCTGCACGCAGTGCATCGAACAACTCAACATCTTTGCGCCGGAAGCCCACGCGTTCGCCGAAGCTGGCATTTCCATGGTCGCCGTGAGCAGCGACGACGCGAACGCGCTGCCGAAAACTTTTGCGTTGATGAAGGAAAAGGACGCGACTCCATTCCCGATTGTCTCGAACCCGACGCTCGACGTTTTCAAGGCGTACCACGCCTTCGATGAATTCGAAAACACACCGCTGCACGGCGCGTTTCTCATCGACGGCCACGGCCTTGTGCGCTGGCAGGACATCAGCTTTGAGCCGTTTCGTGATGCGAAGTGGCTGCTGGGCGAGGCGAAACGATTGTTGGCCCTCGCGCCGAAAAAATAGCGCCCGCTACTTTTTCTCCGGCACAATTTTTTTCACCCGCACCGCGCGAAACGCCGAACTGGTCTGGTAGGTCGCGATGCCGAATGGCAGCGACTCGTCAATCTCGCCATGACGGAGCGCGAGCTTGTGGCCCTCGGTTTTCAGATCGACGTATTTTTCGTCGTCGATCCACGCCTCGACTTTCGCGGGGGTGACGCGGACGCGGACGCGATACCATTTGTCGTTTTTGATGCCCATCGTCTTGGTCGTCTCATTTTCCGACGCGTCCTGTCCGTCGATGGATGAGATGCCAACGACACCGCCTCCCCATCCGCCGACGAGAAATGTCACCGCGCTCTCGCCGACCGGAAAAGTCACGGCGCAGAAGAAATCGCTGCCGTTGATTTTCATCGCCTCGACGACCACCTCGTAGTTCATCTTCGGCATTTCCCTAGTCCAGGTGATGCCGTTGAGCCCGTCGGTGTTGTCGATCAGGATCGCCGATTTGCCTTCCTTAAAATCCTTCTTCACCTCGACATTTCCCTCGGTCGAAAAGCCCGACTTTTTCCACCCATCGAGCGACTTCCCGTCGAACATCATCGTCTCATCGGACGCAGGTTTCTCTGTGCCCGTTGCAAAAAAACCGCGCCGTAGAGCGCAGCCGACGTGAGGAAAACGGAGCGGTTCATGGAGCGGCATTGTTTCGCGCCGGCGGCGAAAGAGCAAGTTTCCACGGCGTCCGGCAATAACTCAGTTTGAACAAAGCGATCTGTCATTCTGAGCGCAGTGGAGTTCGCCAGAGCGAACGGAACGGAGTCGAAGAATCTCATGCACTTCCCCGTGCCGCGGCACGCCGAAAGGGTTCAAGAGATTCTTCGACTCCGCCAAGCCTGCGCTCAGAATGACACGCCGCTACCGGACATCTTGAAGCTTTTCCCGCCTGGCAATCGCGGGAGTTTGCGATGGGAATTGCGAACGCCGGACACGCTGTTTAGTCTGTGCGCCCGCCCGACTAAGGTTCCCGCATTTGCGGAATTCCTCTTCGACTCCTCCATGAAAACAAAACTTCTGTTCCTCGTTGCCATTTCGTTTTTCACCGTTCTCGCCGCGCGTGCGGAAGGGCCGTTGCGCGTCTTCATTCGCTCCGGTCCGAAAACCCACGGGCCGGGCGCGCACGATCATCCGTCGTTTTTGAAAGACTGGTTGCCGCTGCTAAATCAGCGCGGCGCGAAGGCCGACGGCTCGTTGGAGTTTCCCACCGACGCGCAACTGGCGCAGACCGACGTGCTCATCATCGACCGCGACGAGGGCGGCGAGATGAAGCCGGAGGAAAAGGCGGCGTTGGAAAAATTTGTGAAACGCGGCGGTGGTCTCGTCGTGCTGCACGCCGCGACGGTCACGAAAACGGACGCGAGTTGCGACTGGTACAAAAACCTGATCGGTGGCGCGTGGCGCTGGGGCACGACCAAATGGCTGGAGGGAAAAGAGTCGCTCTATTTTACCGACCGCGACAATCCGGTCACGCGGGACGCGTCGAATTTCGACCTGGACGACGAGATTTACTACGACATGGATTTGTCGGAAAAAATCCGCGTCCTCGCCGCAGCCTACACGCCCAATGCGTCCGGCGCCCGGGCGGGGAAAGGGCAGGCGCGCGCGCAAAAGCTCACGGCGGGCGGGAAGGTCAGCGTGTACGACATCCAGCCGCAGATGTGGCTGTACGAAAACAAGCTCGCCGAGGGCGCGGACTACCGCGCATTCGTCTCGATTCCCGGTCACATGCACGTCAATTTCTCGCGTCCAAATTTCCGCGCGATTTTGCTGCGCGGCATCGCGTGGGCAGGCCGGCGGGCGAACACCGATGAACTCTGCGCGAAGGATGAACTGGCGGCTCTGCGTTACCCCGAAGGCGGG
>JANXWU010000161.1 GCA_025350985.1 Spartobacteria bacterium
GAAAACCGCTCAACGCTGAACCTTCAAAACTCAAGCTGCGCCCTCATTCTTGAACGTTGAACGTTGAGCGTTCTCATTCTCTTAGGAGCGTGTCGAAAAAGTATTCAATTGAGTGATGAGCGCGCGGCCTTCGGAGGAATCTGGAAGCCATGAACCCAGGAAGGCCGGAATTTTCAGACGCACTTTTCTTGGCTTCATGGGTTCCAAATTCGACTTTTTAACACGCCTCAAGCCACCAGTCGCAGGTTGGGGTCAATGTCTTCGGTGAGCGCCGATGATTCTCCACGCCGAAGTTTTTCCGAGGCCACGAAAGCAATCATCGCGGCGTTGTCGGTGCTCAACTGCGATTCGGCGATGAGCAACTCGACGGATTCCCTCGCGCAAACTTCGGCAAACTTTTCCCGCAGGCGCGAGTTGCAACTCACGCCGCCGCTCACGGTCACGAGCCCCCTGCCGGTCGCGCGCGCGGCGGCGATGGTTTTCGCGACCAGCACCTCGACGACCGCTTCCTGGAACGACGCGCAGAGGTCGCGCAACTCGCGCGGCGCCTCCTTTTCCAAAACGCCCTGCGGCAGCGGGACGCCGCCAAAACGCGACTCGAATAATTTCGGGAGCAGATAGCGCACGGCGGTTTTCAATCCGCTGAAGCTGAACTTAAAATCGCCGGAGTGGATCATGCTGCGCGGAAAATCGAACCGAGCCGGATCGCCCTCGCGCGCGAACCGATCCACTTGCGGGCCGCCGGGATACGGCAGGCCGAGCAGCTTGCCGACTTTGTCGAACGCTTCGCCGGCGGCGTCGTCCTGCGTTTGACCAAGCAGCCGGTAACGTCCGGGCGCTTCGAGTTCGATGAGCAACGTGTGCCCGCCGCTGACGACGAGGCCGACGGACGGACGGATTTCCCTGCCGAAAAAAGGCGAAAGCAGATGGCCTTCGAGATGATTCACGGCGAGGAACGGCTTGCGAAGGCTGATGGCCAGGCCTTTCGCAGCCGATACACCGACCATGAGCGACGTGGCCAAGCCGGGGCCGGAGGTCGCTGCGAAGGCGTCAATTTGGTCCACGCGCAAACCTGCGGTGAAGAGCGCGCGTGCAATGAGCGGCTGGAGTTGCGTGAGGTGGCTGCGCGAGGCGACCTCCGGCACGACGCCGCCGAACTCCGCGTGCATGGCCGCTTGGGAGGCGATTTCGCTCGCGAGCAAATCGCGACCGGCCGCCAAAATGGCGACGGCAGTTTCGTCGCACGAAGTTTCGATGGCGAGGATGATGGGCGCTTGCAACCCGGGCAGATGAGCAGGTTTCAAATCGGGTGACAACAGGGCCGCTCCTCGGGGCGGACGCGAATGACGAGTAACACTATGAAAAAGCCCATTCTTCTTCTTTCCATCGCGCTGGCCGGGTTCGTAATTGCGGGTTGCGAAGACGAGCGGTCTCATCGGGATCGACCCTACCGACATGCCGCCTATTACGGAGGGGATTACGGCGACGAGCCTTACTACGTGAACGGCGGAATCCAGTATTACTCTTCAGGCGGACGGTATTACTACACGCGGGAGAGCCGCCGGATTTACGTCACGGATTTGCCTCAAGGCGGACGTTATCTTCGGGGAAATTTGGGCGATGACCGCGTGGTGGAGCGGAGGGATTTCCGGGGGTACGACGCTCGCAGTGACCGCCGTCGTGATTACCCATCCTACCAAGTGGAGAGCCGCTCGGACGTGCATCGCCGCTCCATTCAGGTGCAGCAGCCGGATCAAATCCGTGTCGGCGCGAAGACTCAGCGCACGCCGGTTGCGCCAGTTAAAAAGAGCGACAAAGTCCGCGACGAGCATCATCAAAAGGGCGAGAAACCGGACAAGTCCGACCAATAGCGAAGGCGCGATTTGGGCATCCGGCGGCGGGCGGGCTGTGACTATCGTGGTCCTCGCGGAAGGCTGCGATTGTCACGAAGCGCTCCCACAGAAAGTCGCCGGCGTACAACGCGCTTCAAATCGAACGCGAAACCCGAAATGCTGTCTGCTCCGACATGACATCACGGGTTTCAAAAGCCGACCTGCACCTTCATTCGCGTTTCAGCGATCAGCCGGCGGAGTGGCTTTTTCGCCGGCTGGATTTTCCCGATAGTTGCTCGGAGCCCCGCGCGCTTTACGAGGCGTGCAAGGCGCGGGGGATGGATTTCGTGACGATCACCGATCACAACCGGATCGACGGTTGCCTGGAAATTGCCGACCGCGCGGACGTGTTCATCAGCGAACAGGTGACCGCGTTTTTCCCCGAGGATCATGCGCGGGCTCATCTGCTCGTGTGGGGCATCGACGAAAAACAGCATCGCGAAATTCAGTCGCTGCGTGAGAACATTTTCCACCTCCAAAAGTGGCTGGGGCAAAACGAAATCGCGCACGCCGTGGCGCATCCGCTTTACAAAACGGATGAAAAACTCGCGACGCCGCACTTGGAAAAACTCGCGCTGCTGTTTCGGCACTTTGAAGGAATCAACGGGCTGCGCAACGCGCTGCTGAGCGAGGTGGCGCAGTTCGCGCTCGGCGGTCTGACGCGCGAAAAAATTGACGAGTTCGCTAATCGTCACGGCTTCGCGCCGACCCACGAAGAGCCGTGGCGAAAAGTTTTCACCGGCGGATCGGACGATCACGGCGGGATGTTTCCGGCGTCGGCCTTTACCGAAACCGAGCCCGCGAAAACACCGGCGGATTTTCTCGCGCACGTTCGCGCAGGACGCTGCTCGCCGCGGGGCGAGGGCGGCACCCCGCTCGCCTTTTCGCACAGCCTTTACAACACGATTTATTCGTTCGTCGGCGCGAAGTTTCTCAAAGGCAACAAGCAAAGCGGCGGACTGATCGAAACCGTGTTTTCGCGCTTCATGGAGGGACGCGATCCGACGGAGTTTTCGCTCGGGGAGAAGATCGGATTTCTCGCGCAAGCGATCACGTCGGGACAGATTTTCGAGCTGGCGAAACCGGCGAACGCGTCGTTTTGGAAGCAGCTCAAATCCGCGCTCGACGACGCGAACGTGAGTGAACTTTTCGCCCGCGCGACCGACGGGGTGGAGGAGCCCGAGCGCCGCGCGTTCCTGATGGCGAACGTCCTCGCGAACCAACTCGCGTTTCGGTTTTTCACGAACTTCGTGCGGCAGGTCAGCGACGGCAGCATCATCGACAGCATCCGCGACCTGAGCACGATCGCGCCGATTCTGCTCACGCTCGGGCCATACATCTACGGCTTCCAAAGCCAGTCCCCGCGCCGCGACTGGCTGCGCGAAGTGTGCCGCGATTTTGCCGGCGACATCCCGCCCGCGCTGCAAAATGAAAAGCGCGCGTGGTTCACCGACACGCTCGAAGACGTGAACGGCGTCGCGACGACGATCCGCAAAATGACCGCCGCCGGTGCCGCGGCGGGGAAGGAACTGGTCGTCGTCACATCGCGCGCGGAGATCACGCTCGGCGGGATTCCGATCAAGAACTTTGCGCCCATCGGTGAGTTCGAGTTGCCGGAATACGAGCTGCAAAAGTTGAGCTTCCCGCCGGTGCTGGAAATGATCGACTGGATTCAGCGCGAGCGTTTTACCGAACTGATCATCAGCACGCCGGGACCGGTCGGACTCACCGCGCTGCTGGCCGCAAAAATCCTCGGCCTGCGCACGAGCGGGATTTATCACACCGACTTTCCGCAGTACGTGCGCATCCTCACCGACGACCGCTTTTTCGAGACGCTGACGTGGCGTTACATGCACTGGTTTTACGCGCAGATGGATTTGGTTTACGCGAACAGCGAGCACTACCGGCGCTGCTGGATCGACCGGGGCATCGCGCCGGGAAAAATAAAAATTCTCCCGCGCGGTCTGGACACCGTGCTGTTTCATCCGTCGCGGCGCGACCGGCGATTTTGGGAAAAATACGGCATCCGCAACGGTGAATGCGTGCTGCTCTACGTCGGGCGCGTGTCGAAGGAAAAAGACCTCGATGTCGCCGCGGCGGCGTATGAAAAACTACGCGCCGCGAAAGGTTCGGTGCGCCTGGTATTCACCGGCGACGGACCTTACTTGCCGGAGCTGCGCGAGCGATTGCCGGAGGCGCATTTCACCGGCTATCTCGGCGGGGTGGAACTCGCGCAAGCGTTCGCCTCGGCGGACGTTTTTGTTTTTCCAAGCACGACAGACACTTTCGGAAATGTCGTGCTTGAAGCCATGGCGTCCGGGTTGCCGGTGATCGTGTCCGATCAAGGCGGACCGAAGGAACTGGTGACGGAAGGGGTGAACGGATTTGTGACGAAAGGTTTGGATGCGGATTCTTTTGCGAACGCGGCCCAAAAACTGGTCGGCGACCGTGCGTTGCGCGAGAGGTTGAGCGCGAACGCGAGGCGGACGGTCGAGACGCGGAATTGGGACGACGCCTTTCAGAAATTCTGGGCGATCTCTGCTGAAAGCTGAATGCATTGTTCAACCGCGTGTCGTCAACTGCGTGTCATTCTTAGCGAAGCGCAGCGAAGTCGAAGAATGTCATGCTTCCCCTTGAGACAACGCCCAAGTTTGATTCAAGAGATTCTTCGACTGCATTTCGTTCGCTTGGGCGAACTTCATTTCGCTCAGAATGACAGGCTATTTTTCACCAAGATTCTTCGACTGCGCTTCGTTCGCTTTGAGCGAACTTCGCTTCGCTTAGAATGACAGGCTTCATCATCAATGATCCCGCAATCCACCATCGAGCAAATCGCCGCAGCAAACGACATCGTCGATGTCATCGGCGGCTACTTTCCGCTCAAGCGCGCGGGAGCGATGTGGAAGGCGCTCTGTCCTTTTCACCGGGAAAAGTCGCCGTCGTTCACGGTCAATCCGCAGCGTCAGATTTTTAAATGTTTCGGCTGCGGCGCGGGCGGCAGCGTTTTTAAATTCGTGCAGCAGTACGAGAGCGTGGAGTTTCCGACGGCGGTAAAACGGCTCGCCGATCGCGCGGGCATCCGCATCGTGGAGGAGGAGCTTTCGCCGGAGGACGACCAGCGGCTGCGGATGCGCAGACGCCTCCTCGCGCTGCACGCGGAGGCGGCGGAGTGGTTTCATCGTAACCTGATGAAAAGCGCGGGCGCGAGGGAGGCGCGGGCCTATTTGAAAAAGCGCGGGATCACGAGCGAGGTGGCGGCTTCGTGGAAAATCGGCTACTCCCCCGAGGCGTGGGAGGAGTTTGGGAATTGGGCGGTCGAGCGGGGCTTTTCGCGCGAGGAGTTGATCGCGAGCGGGCTGGTGAAAACCAAGGACGACGAGGGAAATCAGCAATCAGAAATCAGAAACCAGCAATCGTTTTACGACCGCTTTCGCGACCGGGTGATGTTTCCGATTTGCAACGATCTCGGCGAGGTGATCGCGTTCAGCGGGCGGGTTTTGAAGGATGATCCGAAGGCGGCGAAATACGTGAACTCGCCGGAGACGATGCTGTTCACGAAAGGCAACGTGCTTTTCGGACTGCACAAATCGAAGCGCGCGTTGATCGAAAAAGAATCGGCGATTGTGTGCGAGGGGCAGTTGGATTTGATCACGGCGTTCGAGGCGGGCGTGCAGAATGTGACGGCGCCGCAGGGCACGGCGTTTACGGAGCGGCAGGCGCGGGTTTTGAAGCGATACGTGAACGAAGTCGTGCTCTGCTTCGATGCCGATGCCGCCGGGCAAAAAGCGGCGGAGCGTTCGCTCGCTTCCTTGCTCGAAGCCGACTTGCATGTGCGGCTGGCGGCGATGCCGGAGGGGCACGATCCCGACTCGCTCATCCGGGAACGCGGCGCGGAAGCCTTTCGCGCGGTGATCGATGGCGCGCAGGATTTTTTTGATTTTCAAATCGACCGGCAAGCGCGCGCACCGGAGTTCGCGACGCCGCGCGGGAAGATGCAGTTTGCGGGCCGGATGGCGGCGTTCGTGGCGCTGCTTTCCAACGTGGTGCTGCGGGAAAATGTGATCAACAAAATCTGCGCGCGGCTGGAGATTTCGCCGAACGATTTCCGGGCGATGCTCGCGAAAACAAAAGCTGGCCCGCGCGCGGAAGCGGAGGAGCCGGCGCCAGAAAACGAAAGCGCGCCGATGGAGTTGAGCACGACGATGCGGCTGCTCTGCCTGCTGGCATTGCGGGAGCCGGCGGCGCGGACGTGGATGATGGCGCAGCGGAAAGACGATCACGCGCGGGAGGACGCGGGCTCGGAACTGCTGGCGAGAATTTTAGAGGCCGACTTGCGCCCGGACGATCCGCACTCGGTGAACAGCTTTGCGGACGGCTTGGATGCTGCGGCGCAGGCGACGGTTTCCGCGCTGCTCTCCGAGCGGCTTCCGGGCAACGCCGAGGCGATCGCGCGCGACTGCTGGATTGACCTGCGCCGCCGCGAAATCAAGCGCCGACAGGAGGTGATTGCGGGCCGTTTGCGCCAGCCAAATCTGCCGATGGACGAGGTGGAAAAACTCCAGAAAGAAGTCCTTGACCTCCAAAAGCAGCTACCAGATATTGCGCGGCTTTTCCCGCCGTCACAGCCACGGTAATTGTGCTCGGCGAAGGGAGGCGCTGTTGCTCCAAAATTCGGTAGGGTATGCCAAAAAAATCTCAGAAAGTCGCATCGAAACTCCGTGCTCCCAAAAAGATCAAAAAAGCTGCGGCTTTAGAAAAAAAGAAAAAACCGGCAAGGGCGGCCAAGGCTAGCGGCAAAGCACCGGCGGCGAAAGCCAAGGCGAAATTAAAAAAGGAAAAAGCCTCCAAACTTCCCGCGTCCCCGCCCACCCGCGCGGCGGTGACTTTTCCAGAGAAAAATAAAAACGGCTCGGGGAAAAATGGGAAGCACAAGGCCGCGGCGCTCAAAGGGGCGGCCATCGCCCCGCCCGTCGCGACGCCGCACGACGTGAGTGTGAAGGTGCGCGAGTTGATGAAGCTCGCGAAGGAACAGGGCTACATCACCTTCGACGACATCAATGAGGCGCTGCCCGAAAGCGTCAACAATCCCGACGTGATCGAGAGCGTGCTGGCGCAATTGCGCGAGGTGGAAATCGACATCATCGACGCGTCGGATGTGGACCGTTACAAGGACGGGAAGAAGGCGGTGGATGAGGAGGAAGACGAGCCCGAGGAGAAGGAGGAAAAGGACGAGAAGGCGGAGAAGCTCGACGTGTTGGACGACCCGGTGCGGATGTATTTGAAACAGATGGGCCAGGTGCCGTTGCTCACGCGCGAGCAGGAGGTGGAAATCTCCAAGCGCATCGAGGAGGCGGAGCTAGCGGTGCAGAAATACATCAATCACTTTGGCTTCACGCCGCGGGCTTATCTCGAACTGGCGCTCAAGCTGACCGAGGGCCGGGAGCGGTTTGACCGGGTGATTCTCGACAAGAAAATCGAGAGTCGCGAGCGCTACATGAAGCAATTGCCGAAGCTCTGCTCGCAGTTGGAAAAGCAGGCGGGCGAAGTGGCGAAGAGCTACAAAATCGTGATGGGTAACGGAGCGAAGGCGGAGTCAAAGACGTGGCAGGGGTTCAAAAAAAACCACGAATCGCTGCAAAAAAGCTATCCGAAGTTTTTCTTCAAACAGAAGGTGACCGAAGAGTTCATCCACCTCGCCGACGAGCACCATCGGATCATTACCGGCCTGCAGGCGGAATTGGGTAAGCCGAAGGACAAATCATCGAGGGCTCAGGAGAAAAAGCACGACTACGCTGGGAAGCTGCGGGAAATGCAAGCGCGCATCTGGATGGATTCGGAGTTGTTCGTCCAGGAGTATTCCGAGTTGAAGGCGTGGTTCCGCAAGGCGTTGCGCGCCAAGACCGAGATGGTGGAAGCGAATCTGCGTCTGGTCATTTCCATCGCGAAAAAATACACCAACCGCGGGCTGTCGTTTCTTGACCTGATCCAGGAAGGCAACATGGGCCTGATGAAAGCCGTCGAGAAATTCGAGTACCGGCGCGGCTACAAATTTTCGACCTACGCGACGTGGTGGATTCGGCAGGCGATCACGCGCAGCATCGCCGACCAAGCGCGGACGATTCGCATCCCGGTCCACATGATCGAGACGATCAACAAGCTGATGCGCGTGCAGAAACAGCTCGTGCAGGAATACGGTCGCGAGCCGTCGCCAGAAGAGGTGGCCGAGGAGATTCAGCTTCCAGTCGATCGCGTGCGCGCCGTTTTGAAAATGGCGCAGCAGCCGATCTCGCTCCAATCGCCCGTGGGCGACAGCGACGACACGAGCTTCGGCGATTTCATCG
>JANXWU010000191.1 GCA_025350985.1 Spartobacteria bacterium
GGCGGGGCAGGGGGGGGCCGGGTCGTCCGGCGAGCCACGCGCCCGGAATTCCGAGTCGCCGCAAGACAATCCAGACGAGCACGGAATCAAGCGCGTGCAGCAAAATGTTGACGATGTGGTAGCCGGGACCGGTCGGTCCCCAGAGTTGGAATTCGATCCACAGCATCGTTGTTTTCAGCGGGAAATAGTCCGCCGACTTCTCGCCCGACCAAATTTCCCACAAGCCGTGCCAATTTGTGTGGACTACGCCGGTGATCATGTCGCGAACCGGTTGGAGCGAGGGATTTGCAGTGATCTCCTGGGCGTCATCCCAGACGAATCCTGCCGTCATCGCCGGGATGAAAACGAGCACAACGGGCAGGACGATTAGAACGATTTGCGCTTCAAATTTATCCCGCGCCAACGTCTCCCGTGGCAGTATGCCGACGAGCAAAAATCCGGCGACCCCGCCCCGCACGCCGCCCTCGAGCAAGCGGGGGAAAATGGGCGAGTGGAGCATTTCGCGCAGGGTCGTAAAGCCGCACATAAACCTCGCCAGCCCGCCAGCGTCTGCATCGGCCAGCGTCAGGCAGGTGAGCCAGATGCCGACGATGGCACTGAGCGCAATAATCGCGGTCGCCGCCCAGCCGCACTCCGGGCCGAAAAGAGGCTGGTCGCCTGTCGCCGGCGGAATGAGCCCCGCGCGTTTTTTCTTGGGAGCCTTCGCCATGAGAGGCGGCAACTTTACAGGTTCCCGCAGGATTTCTATTTGTTATTTGGCCGTGCCTTCCTGAAGCTGCGCGCATGAGAAGCATGACCGGCTACGGCCGGGGCGAAAGCGTGTCCAACGGAAAAAAGTTCACCGTCGAACTGAATTCGGTGAACCGGAAACAGAGCGAAGTGGCCGTGAATCTGCCGCGCGAACTGGCGGAGGCGGAACCGCGCATTCGCGATTTGATCAACGCGCAAATCTCGCGCGGACGGCTGAACGTCACGGTCGCATTTCACGACAGCACCGGGGTCGCGACCAAGCCGGCGATCGATCTCGAAGCCGCGCGCGCTTATCACCGCGCGATGCTCGATTTGCAAAAGGAACTGGGCGTGACTGGCGACATCGGCATCGAGACGGTGCTGCGCGCGCCGGGAGTTTTGCGCGCGCCGGAGGAAAAATCGGTGTCGGTCGAGGAGGCATGGCCGCACGTCGAAGCGGCGTTGAAGGAGGCGCTCACCAGCCTGATTAAAATGCGCGAGCGGGAGGCGAAACATCTCGCGAAGGATCTGATCAAGCGTTTGAAAATCGTCCGTGGCTCGCTGCGGAAAATCCGTCAGCTCGCGCCGGGCGTGGTGAAAAAATACCGGCAATCGCTGCACGAACGCATCCGCGCGGCGGGCGTCGATCTTCCGGTCGATGACGACCGGCTGGTGAAGGAGCTGGTTTTTTTCGCGGAAAAATCAGATGTGACCGAGGAGCTGACCCGGCTCGACAGCCACTTCGCCCAGTTCGCGCATGGCCTGCGCAAAAGCGAGCCGGTGGGACGCACGCTCGATTTCATTACCCAGGAAATTTACCGGGAGTTCAACACGCTGGGCGCCAAGGCAAACGACGTGGAGATTTCGCAACTCGTCGTGACGTGCAAAGCCGAAATGGAAAAAATCCGCGAGCAGATTCAGAACATCGAATGAAGTGTCATTCTGAGCGAAGCGGAGGCGAAGAATCTCATGAATAATCCGGTGGCGACATTTTTAGAGCAGGTTGAAAAGTCGAATTTGGAAGCCATGAAGCCAGGAAAAGAGCGTCTGAAAATTCCGGCCTTCCTGGATTCATGGCTTCCAGATTCCTCCAAAGGCCGCGCGCTCATCACGCAATCGAAGACTTTTTCAACACGCTCTTAAGACAGGCATGAGACTCTTCGACTCCGTTCCGTTGCTTCGGCGAACGACACTCCGCTCAGAATGACCCTCGTTTGTTGAAACGAACCAGTTCCATGACTCTTCGCCGCCAAGGAATCCTGTTTGTCATCAGCGCCCCGTCGGGTGCGGGCAAGACCACCCTTTGCAATGGCCTGCAACACGGCCCTGAATTTGTCTATTCCATTTCTTGCACCACCCGCGCGAAGCGTCCCGGCGAAGTCGATGGGGAGGATTATCACTTCTTGTCCGACGAAGATTTCCAGCAGCGCCTCGTGCGCGGTGAATTCATCGAGCACGCGCAGGTTCATGGCCGGCGGTACGGCACGCTGCGCGAAACTTTGACCGGCAATCTGGAACGCGGCGTGGACGTGCTCGTGGATGTGGATATTCAGGGCGCGGCGGCGATTCGCGCGTGCAAGGATTCCGGGATTCTCGAAGCGCTGGTGGATGTTTTTCTCATGCCGCCGAATCTCGAACTGCTGCGACACCGCCTGCAAAAACGCGCGACGGAAACGCCCGAACAGATCGAACTGCGCCTGACCAACGCCCGCGCCGAAATGGAACACTGGCGCGAATATCGTTACGCCATCGTCAGTGGCTCGGTGCAGGAGGATTTGCACCACTTCAACGCCATCATCGACGCGGAGCGACTGCGCAGCCGGAGGTTCCTGCTCGCATGAAAAAACAGCGCACGATTATCGTCGGTGTCACCGGCTCGATCGCCGCTTACAAAGCGGCTGACTTGGTGAGCAAGCTGGTGAAACGCGGTCACGAAGTTTTCGTCGTGATGACACGCAGCGCGCAGCAATTCGTCGGCCCGCTCACCTTCCAGACGCTCTCCAGAAATCCCGTGATGACGAGCGTGTTCGAGGATAAAGACGGCTGGCGTCCGGGACACATCGACCTCGCCGACCGCGCCGATTTGCTGCTCATCGCTCCCGCGACGGCAAACGTCATCGCGGAACTCGCGCACGGTTTCGCACGCGATCCGCTGACTGAAATCGCGCTCGCCACGCGCGCGCCCGTGCTCGTCGCCCCGGCGATGAACGGCCACATGTGGGAGCACGCGGCGACGAAGGACAATGTGCAAAAGCTGCAAACTCGCGGCGTGCATTTCATCGGACCCGAGGCTGGCCTGCTCGCCTGCGGCTACGAGGGGCTTGGGCGGCTGTGGGACGTGGACGAAATCGTCGCGCGGGCGGAGGAAATTTTGGCGCGGGCTCCTTGAACGTCGGTCCCGGCTCCCAAATATTGACCGGCACTTGACTACCGGGAACCAGTCGAAGGAGGGGAATGGCACAGAAGTTCGGAAACGACTCGAAAAACTCCGGGGAGCGCACGCGCCTCGCGTGCTGGCAACGGCGCCTCGCCGTTGCGAACTTCCGACCGCGCCGCCTGGCAAAAAAGTCCGTGAACTGCTGCGGCGATTCCCAGTGAAAGTTCGTCACCGCGAGGCGCGGCCACCGGCACGCGGGGGCGCGTGCGCTCCCCGGCTCCACTTTTTCTGCTTGCCCTCACAGCGCAAACCTGAGAGCACCGCTGGGTTGTCATGGCAAAAGTGCCCATCACTTGGGGAGGAACGGATCCGCGGACGGGGCAACCTTTTCGCTGGGACACCCCCGGCCTCACGTGGGACGGCTTTATTGAAACCCCAGACACCCATCAACCCATGCAAGACCTCCTCGACCTCACCACCATCACCGACCAGGACTGGACCGACATCGACGCCGCATTGGCCACCCTCGAGACCAAGCTCGGCAGCCTGCTCCTGGACCTCACCATCGAACAACGCCGCCGTCTCACCAAGATGGGCGACAAAAGCGAAGCCTTCTGCCGCCAGACCCTCGTCGTCGCCCGGCAAAACGCCGCCAAGCTCCCCGCCGACACCGTCACCGACCTCACCACCGAGGAAGGCGACCTCGCCAGCCTCGACAAACTGCGCCAGCGGCTCACCCGCCTCTCGCAGCTCGGGGAAAAAGCCGCCGACAGCGAAATGGCCCTCGGCAGCGACATCATGGTCTTCGCCCTCGCCACCTACGGCATGCTCAAAGCCATCGGCGCCGGTGCCGGCCTCGACGGGCTGCGCAGCCAGCTTGGCGCCCGCTTCGCCAAAGGCCCGCAGAAGCCCAAACCAAACCCGTAGCCCGGCCCGGACGGGCGCGCATCCGGTGCAAAAATGGACTCTCGGAGCGGTAATGGCTCACTTTGAAAATGTCATTCTGAGCGCAGTGGAGTTCGCCCAAGCGAACGGAACGCAGTCGAAGAATCTCATGCACTTCCCCGTGCCGCGACACGCCAGAAAACGGATCAAGAGATTCTTCGACTCCGCCAAGCCTGCGCTCAGAATGACAAATCGCGCTTTTTCAAACTGAGCCATTACCCTCGGAGCCTCAGCGATGGGGTTCGGAGGCTCAAACGCGAGGTTCTGAACCCCATCGATGGCAATCTGAACCCCATCTTTGGACATGCGGAACCCCATCGATGGCAATCTGAGCCCCACGCCGGAGGCTCGGAGGGCCATTTTCAGGCAGAAATGGGCGAATTTCCACCCTCCAAACCCCGTTTCGCCCATTCCAGGCGTGCCCGGAGAGAGTTCCGGGAGCGAAGATCGCGCCCCTTCCCAGGATAGGCGACCCCGATCGACAACCCGTCGCAAATCATGGAAGCGGAAAGCTCCAACGGACTTTGCCAGTGAAACTGATAGAATTGCCTTCCTTGCTCTGCGACCGCAAAGTCGTCTAATCCTATGTTAAACGGCTTCGCCTTTCCTGTGAGCCACGTTTTGCGCTAATTTACCGAAGTGCGATTCACACGGTATTTCGAAGCCATGCGACAACGCGCGGATCGCGCCTCGATTCGCCTCGACTGGATCGAGCGTGTCGTCGCCCATCCCGTGCGCGAGCAGATTCAGCAGGACGGCCGCATTCGCCGCTGGGCGCCCATCGCCGAGATGGACGGGCGCTATTTGCGCGTTATCCTGCTTCCCGACGCCGAGACCGTCCACAACGCGTTTTTCGACCGCTCATTTCGCCTATGAAGATTCGTTATTTCCCAGACACGGATACGCTCTACATCGAGTTCCGCGGCGACGACGTCGCAGAGACGCGCGATCTCGATGAGGACACGCAGCTTGATCTCGACGCTGAGGGTAGGATCTGCGGGATCACTGTCGAGCACGCACAGAAGAGAGTGGAGGACATTCCACACGTTTCCTTCGAGCAAGTCGCCGTCTAACTCATGCGCTGCAGCGAACAGG
>JANXWU010000211.1 GCA_025350985.1 Spartobacteria bacterium
CACAGACTTTGTGGCTTTAGCAGCCAATCACATTTCGATTATCGCTCCTTTTTTGCCTGAACTTACTAAATTACTCTCAACATAACTTTCCCGAGCGCGTCGAGGTTAGCTTTTAGGTAACTAACTCGCTAATCTTCGGCATCAGGAAATTAACTTAATGACCTACGAACCCAAAGAGCGAGAGATACTCGATGAGATCGTCACCGTGCTGCACAAGCATTACGGCGAACGGCTCAGTCGGGTCGTGCTCTTCGGTTCCCGCGCGCGCCGCGATCATCACGAGTGTTCGGATTACGATTTTCTAGTTGTATTCAAGGGTGAATTGCCAACGCGGGAAGAACGCAAGGAAGATTCAAGGCTGGCTGCTGAAATCTGTTTGAAGCATGAGGCTCTTACTTGTTGTGTGGCCGTGTCGGAAGATCGGTATTTGAACGAGAAGTCGGCCTTGATGATGAATGTCCGAAAGGAGGGCGTCGTTCTATGACAGAGGAAGAGGTGGCCTACCTTCAACTCGCGAGGGAAAACATAGAGTCTGGGAACTTGGTAATTCAAGAAGGACTCTATTCACGCTTCTCCATCGGTCGCTTTTATTATGCGATGTTCCATTGCGCGACCGCCTTGTTGGTTCACAAGGATCAGAGTTATTCCAAACATTCTGCAGTGATCTCGGCCTTTGGGAAAGAGTTTGCCAAGACCGGCGAGATGCCCGAACGCTTGCACCTTTACATTCGCGAGGCTTTTGAACTGCGACAAGCAGCCGATTACGATCCCAAGGCTGATATAACTCAGGAAGCAGCAACCGAGCAGTCGCGTCGCGCCGAAGACTTTTTGTCCGAAACAGAGAAGTATCTGAACAAGACTGCATAACTTTCCCGATGCGCCGTGGTTAGCTTTTGAGTAACTAACTCGCTAACCTTTAGCATCGCGAACTAACTAACTTAATGACCTACGAACCCAAAGAGCGACAGATACTCGATGAGATTGTCGCCGTGTTGCACCAGCATTACGGCGAACGGCTCAGTCGTGTCGTTCTCTTCGGTTCCCGCGCCCGCCGCGACAACCGGCCCGATTCTGACTACGACTTCCTTGTCGTGCTAAATGAACAACCGGCTTATATCGTGGAGCGTCCCGCGTTATCCAAACTAGTCTATCAAACCTGTCTGGAGCATGACGCGGACGTTTATTGTCTGGCTATTTCCAGAGAGCGTTACGAATCCGAGAAGTCGGCATTGCTAATGAACGTCCGAGAGGAAGGGGTCGAGTTATGAACGAGAGGCAGCAGCAATTTCTCGTCAAGGCTCGGCGAAGTATCGATGCGGCAAAGACTCTGGCGCGAAATGCGTTCCCGGACTTTTCCGCATCGCGGTCTTATTATGCCATGTTTTATTGCGCGGAGGCGCTGCTCCTGAAAAAGGAACTGAGCTTTTCCAGCCATTCGGCGGTTGTTTCCCAGTTCGGCCAGCACTTCGCAAAGACCGATGTTCTTCCGCGACATCTTCATGAATGGCTCCTGCTCGCCAAGGATATGCGGATGGATGGCGATTACGCATTGATTAGCGAGATCACGCCGGAGTTCGCACAAACTCAGATTGATCACGCGGAAGAGTTTCTTAAAGAAATTGAATCTTACCTGAACAAGACCACCTAACACTTTCCCGATTCGCCGTGGTTAGCTTTTGAGCTACTAACCTGGTTCAAGGGCTAACCTTCGGCGTCTCGGAAAACACCAAAACCAGTAAACCAAAACAAAGAACAAATACCATGGCAGCTAATATTCGTCCCCTCGGAGACCGGGTGCTCGTGCGCCCGCTCGAAGAGAAAGAAGTCAAAAAAGGCGGCATTATCATTCCTGATTCCGCCAAGGAAAAACCACAGGAAGGTGAAGTCGTCGCAGTCGGCACCGGCAAGATCGACGACAAGGGCAACAAGGTCGCGTTCACGGTCAAGAAGGGCGACAAAGTGCTCATCTCCAAGTACGGCGGGACCGAGATCAAAATCGGCGACGACAGCATGTTGATCATGCGCGAGGACGACATCCTCGGCATCCTTGGCTAAGTCGTTTCACAACCAAAACTAACTAACTCAACTAACTAACAAGTAACTTATGGCAGCTAAACAATTACAATTCGACGAAGCCGCGCGCCACGCGCTGCTTCGCGGTATCGAGAAACTGGCCAAGACAGTCAAGGCCACCCTCGGACCATCAGGCCGCAACGTCATCCTCGACAAGAAATTCGGCAGCCCGACGATCACCAAGGACGGCGTCACCGTCGCCAAGGAGATCGAGCTGGAAGACCCGTATGAAAACATGGGCGCGCAGCTTGTTCGCGAAGTCGCGAGCAAGACGAGCGACGTGGCCGGCGACGGCACCACGACCGCGACCGTGCTGGCAGAGTCGATCTATCGTGAAGGTCTCAAGAATGTGACCGCAGGCGCGAACCCGACCAGTCTCCAACGCGGCATCAGCAAAGCTGTGGAAGCGATCACGGGCGAGCTGAAGAAGATGTCGAAGGCCGTCAAAGACCGCGCGGAAATCGCCGCAGTCGCGACTATCTCGGCGAACCAGGACAAGAACATCGGCGAGATCATTGCCGATGCGATGGACAAGGTTGGCAAGGACGGCACCATCACGGTGGAAGAAGCCAAGTCGATTGAGACTACCCTCGAAGTTGTCGAAGGTATGCAGTTCGACAAAGGTTATCTCTCGCCTTACTTCGTCACGAATGCGGAGACGATGGAAGTGGTGCTCGACAGTGCTTACATCCTGTTGTTCGAGAAGAAAATCAGCAACCTCAAGGACATGCTCCCGCTGCTTGAAAAAGTGGCGAAGACTGGCAAGCCCTTGCTCATCATCGCGGAAGACGTCGAAGGCGAAGCCCTCGCGACGCTCGTGGTGAACAAGCTCCGCGGCACGCTGCAGATTGCAGCGGTCAAGGCTCCTGGTTTCGGCGATCGCCGCAAAGCCATGTGCGAAGACATTGCAGTCCTGACGGGCGGCAAGTTCCTCAGCGAAGACTTGGGCATCAAGCTCGACACCGTCTCGCTCGATGATCTCGGCAAGGCGAAACACATCACGATCGACAAGGAAAACACGACGATCGTGGAAGGTGCTGGCAAGTCGCAGGCGATCCAAGGCCGCGTCGCGCAGCTTCGCCGTCAGATCGACGAAACGACCTCGGATTATGACAAGGAGAAGCTCCAGGAGCGTCTCGCGAAACTCGCGGGCGGTGTCGCCGTCATCAACGTCGGCGCAGCGACCGAGACCGAGATGAAAGAGAAAAAGGCGCGCGTGGAAGACGCGTTGCACGCAACCCGTGCGGCCTTGGAAGAAGGCATCGTCCCCGGCGGCGGTGTGGCACTTATCCGCGCGCAGAAGGCGCTGGAAAACCTGAAGCTCGAAGGCGACGAAGCCATCGGCATGCAGATCGTGCGGCGCGCGATTGAAGAGCCGCTGCGCACGTTGGCCGACAATGCGGGCCTCGAAGGCGCGCTGATCGTCAGCGAATGCAAACGCCGCAAGGGCAACGAAGGTCTTAACATTGCCACCAACGAGTGGGTGGACCTTGTGAAGGCCGGTGTGGTTGACCCGACGAAGGTCACTCGCAGCGCGCTGCAAAACGCGGCTTCGATCTCGGGCCTGCTGCTCACCACGGAAGCGTTGGTGACGGAGATCCCGCAGAAAGAACCAGCCGGCGGCGGCGGACATCCTCCGCACGGTGGCGGCGGAATGGAATACTAGGCC
>JANXWU010000220.1 GCA_025350985.1 Spartobacteria bacterium
GACACCGACGCTCGAACCTTCGCGCGGCGGTTTCACGACGAACGGCAACGCGAGCGCCGGCTGCCGTCCCGCCTCGACGATCTCAAACTTGGCGGAGGGCACGCCTCGTTCGGCGAACACATTCTTCGTCGCTATTTTGTCGAATGCGAGCCGGCTGGCCGCCGCGCCCTCGCCCGTGTAGCGCACCCCGCGTCGGTCGAGAATTTCCTGAATCTGTCCGTCCTCGCCAAAGGTGCCATGAATCGCGTTGAACGCGATGCCGACGCCGGCAGGAATTTCAAAATTCGCATCGCGCACGTCGATCTCGATCACCTCGGCGCCGAGACCACGCAGCGCCGCCGCAATGCCCGCCGCCGAGGCCAGCGACACGTCACGCTCGGAGCCGGGACCGCCTTTCAGCACCGCGATATTTTTGTCTTTCAACGAACTCATGAAAAAGAATCTTCACCGACGATTTGCACTTCGGTTTCAAGTTCAATGCCCCGCTTTTCGCGGGCGACGATCTTGATTTTGTCGATCAACGCCAGCACATCCGCCGCGCTCGCGCCGCCGTCGTTTACGATAAAGTTGCCGTGAATTTCCGAAACGCGCGCGTGCCCGACGCTCGTGTTTTTCAAGCCCAGTTCATCGATCAGTTTTCCCGCCTGCTGCGGTTTTGGATTTTTGAAAATACAGCCCGCGCTCGACTCCTTCGGCTGGGTGGCGCGGCGCTTGTGCATCGACTCATTGAGCTTGCCGACAATCTCCGCGCGCTGCCCCGGCGCTCCGCGAAACGCCGCCGCGACCGCGTAATTTTGGCGAAGGTCCGGCACGCTCCGATATCGCACGTCGAGTTCGCTTTTATTTTTCGTCTGCAAATTTCCACCGGCATCGACCCAGCGCACCCACAGCACGTTGTCGAAAAGCTCCCCGCCCATCGCGCCTGCATTCATGCGCAGTCCGCCGCCGACATTTCCCGGAATGCCTTCCATCCACTCGAAGCCGCCGAGGTTTGCATCGCGCGCGGCGTACGCCAGTTCCCGCATTTTCGCGCCCGAACCGGCGACGATCTCGCTGCCATTCACGTCGATTTTTTTAAACTCGCCGCGCACCAGATGAGCGACCACGCCGCGGATGCCGCCATCGCGCACGAGCAGATTTGAGCCCCGGCCCATCACGAACAGCGGCAGTCCCGTCTGCGTGCAAAAGCGCACGAGCGCGGCAAATCCCGCCTCGGTTTCCGGCTCGACCCAGAACTGCGCCGGACCTCCGACTCGCAGCGTCGTGTGCTTGGCGATGGGCTCGTAAAGCCGCACCAATCCCGAACCGACGAGGCATTGAATCTCCTCGAGCACCGGCAGATCGCGCGCAATCTCCGCGCCCTGTTCATGGATGTCGCCGGCCCCCATGCTCAGCACCAAATCGCCCGGCTCGAGCTGTCGTCCGAGCGCGCCGGCGATTTTTCTCCGCTCCGGTTCAAAGTGCGCGCCCACGTGACCATGCACGCTCATCGCATCGACAATCGTTTGCCCGCTGATGCCAGGAATCGGTTGCTCGCTCGCCGGATAAATGTCTGAGACGAACACGAGCGCCGCGTCATCGAAGGCGCGGCCGAACTCCGCCGCGAGCGCCTGCGTGCGCGTGTAACGATGCGGCTGGAACATCGCCAGGATTCGTTTGCGACCGGTCGTTTTCGCCGTGGCCAGCGTCGCGCGAATTTCGCTCGGATGATGCGCGTAATCATCGACGACGAGATAATGCTCGCTCGAATATTTGACCTCGAAACGGCGGCGCGCGCCGCGAAAGCCAGCCAGCGCCTCCGCGATTTTGGCAAAGGAAACGCCGAGTTCGGTGGCGACGGCGATCACGCTCAAAGCATTGCTGACATTGTGCCGGCCGGGAACATTCAGCGTCAACGAACCGAGCCGGCTGCCCCGATGGATCACTTGGAAAGTGGTCTGTAAATTTCCACTCTCGACGTTTTCAAATCGGTAATCAGCCGCCGGGTTTTCGCCGAAAGAAATCGCCCGCGGACGAACGGCGCAAACCCGCGCGGCATTGGCATCGTCGGCACAGTAAAAAACGCGGCCTCGGGTTTGATCCAGGAATTGATTGAAGACCCGCTCGATCGCCGCGAGGTCGGCGTAGTGATCGAGATGCTCTTCCTCGATGTTCAAAACAATGGCGTGCTCGGGATGATACAACGCCAGCGTCCCGTCACTCTCGTCGCCTTCGGCCACGAAAAATTCGCCGCCAGCGTCCCAGTTTGCGTTTACGCCGAGGATCGGAATTTCCGCGCCGACGTAATGCGAGGGCTTCAGCCCGCCCACCCGCAGCACATGCGCCAGCATCGCGGACGTGGTGGTTTTACCGTGCATCCCGGCGACAACGATGCCGCGACGGCTCTCCAAAATCGCCGCGAGCGCCTCGGCCCGGCGCACCATTTTTTTCCTCAGCCGGATGGCTTCGTCGAACTCGACGTTGCCGCGTTTGATCGCGGAGGAGTAGATGACGAGTTCGGTGTCGGCGATGGCGGCGGCATTTTGCGGGCAGTGGAAAACCAAGCCCAACTGCTGGAGCCGATCCGTCTCCACGGTCGTCACTTTATCCGAACCGCAAACGCGATGGCCGAGCGCGAGCAGCAAGCCCGCGAGGCCGCTCATGCCGGAGCCGGCGACGCCGATCAGATGCACGCGCAGCGGAGCGCCGAGCAAATCGGCGGCGAGTGTTTTCACGTCGCTCATGCGCTCGCGAGAACCTCCGTGCTGGCAATCTGCGCTTCCAGCAAATCGGCGATACGCGCGGTGGCGGCATCGCTGGCGAGGCGGCGCAAGGCGGACGCCATTTTTTCGCGCCGTGCCTCGTCATCCAGCAGCGCGACGATGAGCGCCGTCAGTTTTTCCGCGGTCGTTTCCCCTTGCGCCCCCACGATCGCAGCTCCCGCCCGCTCGAAGATTTTCGCGTTCAGCGTCTGGTGATCTTCCGCCGCGTGCGGATACGGAATCAAAATATTCGGCACGCCAAAGTGCGAAAGTTCCGCGAGGCTCGCCGCCCCGGAGCGCGCCACGGCGACATCGGCGGCGCTGTAGGCTTCCTCCATCCGATGGCAAAACGCCGCGACGTGACACGGGATTTCAGCGCGGCGATAATTGGTTTCCACCAACTGAGTGTCCTGCCCGCCCGCGAGATGGATGATTTGAAAAGGGTACTGCCGGAGCACCGGCGCGGCTTTGATCATCAGTTCGTTAATGCCGCGCGCGCCCTGGCTTCCACCCATCACGAGCAGGGTTTTCCGGCCGGGACTCAGCCCGAACGCGGCGAGCGCGTCCGCGCGGGGAAGTCGTGCGCCCAGACTCCGGCGAATGGGCGTGCCGGTGACCTTGCATTTGGCTTTGGGAAAAAAGGGCGCGCACTCCGCGAAGCCCAGCAGCACGCCGGTCGCGAGGCGCGCGTTGAGGCGGTTGGCCTTGCCGGGAATCGCGTTCGATTCATGCACGAACGACGGGACGCCGCGCAGCCGCGCCGCGAGGATGGGCGCGGTGGAAGTGAACCCGCCCATCCCGAGCACGACCTCCGGCTGGAACCGCTTGAACAGCGCCCGGCACGGCGAAAGACTTTCGTTCATCCTTTTCAAAAACCCGAAAATCTGCGGCGAAAAAAGCCTGGGCATGCCCACGCTCGGCAGCTTTTCAAAATGAAACTCCGTCCGGTCCCGGGTCGCCAGCGCATCGACTTCTTTTTCCGAAATCAAGATGACGATTTCGTGGCCGCGTTCGCGCAACACTTCGGCGACCGCGAGCGCGGGAAAAAGATGACCGCCCGTGCCTCCGCCTGCGATGACAGCTCTCATGGGGTCGTTCAAATTCGCGGCGTGATTTTGGAATTCAACCGCGCGTTCATCGTGAGACTGCGATCGGGGATGCCGCCCTGCCGAAAAATATTGACGAGGATGCCGACGCACAGAAGGCAGAAGGCGAGGTTCGATCCGCCGTAGCTGATGAACGGCAGCGGCAGCCCCTTGTTCGGCAGAAGCGAAGTCGTGACTCCGATGTTCACCGCCGCCTGCAAGGCGATCATCATCGTGATGCCGAAACCGAGCAACATCCCGAAACGGTCGCGCGCCTGCAGCGAAATCGTGGTGCCGGCGAGCGCGATGACGAGAAAGCAAAACACCACGCCGAGGGTGGCGACGAGCCCCAGTTCCTCACCGATGACGGGAAAAATAAAGTCGGTGTGGGCGAAGGGAAGGTACTGCATTTTTTGCCGGCTCAGGCCGAGCCCGCGCCCCTCCGGACCTCCCGAGCCGAACGCGATCAACCCCTGATATTGCTGGTAGCCGGCGGCGTCCTGAAAACGATCGGGATGCATGAAAGCCATCAGTCGTGCCATGCGCTGCGGCATGTGCGTGGCGACAAAAAGCAGCGCGCCCAACCCCGAGAACACGAGCGGCACGAGGTAGAAAAGATTGGTGCCAGCCACAAACATGACGGCAAACATCGTCCCGCCGATCAGCGTCGTCGTTCCCAAATCGACCTCGCGCGCGATCAGTCCCATCAGCACCGCCACGACCAGCATCGGGATGGCGAAACCTTTGACGAACGTCCGCGACTCGGCCGTGTTTTTCGCGAACCAAAACGCGAGAAACGTGAGCGTCGCGAGCTTGCCGAGTTCGGAGGGTTGAAAGGAGACGACGCGCAGGTTGATCCAACGACGCGAGCCGTTCACCAGCATGCCCACATGCGGCACGAAGCAGAGGGCCAGCAGGATCGTCGCGAGGCCGAACCAAATCCACCACGTCCGCTGCCAAAAATGGTAATCCAGCACCGCGGCAAACGAACCCGCCATCACGCCGACGAGCAGCCACATGATCTGCCGCTTGACGAAGAATCCAGGCGGCATCGGATGGCCGTGATGGTCCCGCACAAACGCGCTGGTGCTGAACAGCATCACGAGGCCCAGGACGAGCAGCGCGAGCACCGCGATCACCAAAAAATAGGCGCTCTTGCGGCGAGCCATTTCAAGTCTCCGAGGAATGTTTGGCCGGGACGCGGAGCGCTTTCCCAATCTGCAATTTGGTCGGGTCGGGGATCTTGTTGAGCTTCATCAAATCGTCCGGGTTGACTTTCAGCTTCTTCGCAATCGTCGCGACCTTGTCGCCTTTCAGCACCGTGTACGTTTCGCCGGAGTCTTTGGGCTGATTGGTTTTTCCCGGCGCGGCCGCGGATTTTTTTCCGGAAACGTCGGGCGCTTTCTCGGTCGCTGCATTCGCGGAATGCGATGTCTTTTGCGCAGCCGCCACTTCATTGCCCGCGTTTGCAACCTCCGGCTTTTGAGTTTTCTCGGGCGCGTCGAAGGCCGCGCCGCGATGCGCCTTGATGCTGCTAAACGCCCAGATGCCGCCGATGGCGACGAGGTGCAAAACCAGCACGACGATGACGGCGCTCGACAATTTCATGTTCGGCTCGTCGAAGTCGCGCGCGGCCGCCGGCACGGCGCGCCGGGCGACTGCATCGAGTCGTTTCCGTTTTTTGAGGAAGGCGGGTAGTTTCATTTTTCAGGCAGGGATTGCACGAGCGCGCGGAATTGATCGCCGCGATCCTCGTAGTTTTGGAACATGTCGAAGGAAGAGGTGCCGGGTGAAAACAGGACGGCGTCGCCCGGCTGCGCGGCCTGACGCGCCATCTCGATGGCGGAGGCAAGGGAGGCGGCTTGGAGACAGGGCACGCGCGCCGACCACATCCGCTCGATGCGCCCGGCCATTTCGCCGATCAACACCACCACGCGCGCTTTTTCCGCGACCACCCCAGTGATCGAATCAAACTCGAAACCCTTGTCTTTGCCGCCGGCAATCAACACCACCGGACGCGTTTCGGAGACGAGCGCCTTTTCCAGCGCATCGAGGTTGGTCGCCTTCGAGTCGTTGATGTAAGCCACGCCATTGAGCGTGCGAATCGGTTCGCACCGATGCGGGAGCGGCCGGTAGGCGCGCAAGGCGGGAACCATCTGCTCGAAGCGGAGCCCCCGCGCGACGCCAACGCCGAGCGCGGCCATCAAGTTCTCCGCGTTGTGATGGCCGCGGAGATTCGTCTCCGCCATCGCCAGCACCTCTTCGTCCCGATAAAAAATCGACCCGTTGCGAAAGCCAAAATCAGCGCCGTCCACGTACGCGCTGAACGTGATTTGCTTCGCCTTCAGCGGCGGCAGTTCGTCACGGAAATTCACGACCGCGAAATCGTCGGCGGTTTGATTTTCAAACATCCGCAGCTTGGCCGCGCGATACGCCGCCACCGACGCATACCGGTCGAGATGGTCGGGCGCGAGATTCAGCCAGACCGCGATTTGCGGATGGAACGTGCGGATTTCCTCGAGCTGAAACGAGCTGACTTCCAACGTCATCACATCGAGCTGTGCGCTGCGTTTTACCACCGAGGCAAACGCCGGGCTGATGTTGCCGGCGGCGATGGTTTTGACTCCGCACGCGTTAAGCATTTGCTCGACGATTTGGGTCGTCGTCGTCTTGCCATTCGTGCCCGTGATCGCGATGACCGGGCAGGCGCAGAGTTCAAACGCGAACTCCAATTCGCCAATCATGCGAATGCGTTTGCGCAGAAAATTCTGCACGAGCGGCGTGCCGGGATCGACGCCGGGGCTGAGCACGGCGAGATCGAAATTAGGATCGTGCTGTTCCGCGTCGGAGCCGGCGAGAATCGCGACTCCGAGCGGCGTGATCCGTTCGATTTTGCTGCGCAGTTTTTTCAGATCGGCGGCATCAAGAATTGTGACCATGGCACCCTCCTCTACGAGCAAACGCGCGGCTGCTTCGCCGCTTTCGCCGAGACCAAGCACGGCAACTTTTTTGTTTTGGTAACGCACATTTAACGAAGCTTGAGGGTCGCGAGTCCGAAGAACGCGAACATGATCGCGAGAATCCAAAAGCGGACGATCACGGTGTTTTCCTTCCAGCCTTTGAGTTCGAAATGATGATGAATGGGCGACATCGCGAAGATGCGTTTGCCGCGCATTTTGAAACTCGCGACTTGGAGGATGACCGACATCGCCTCCATCACGAACACGCCGCCGATGATCAGCAGCAGCATTTCCTGCCGGCAGCAAATCGCGACGATGCCCAGCACGCCGCCAATCGCCAGCGAGCCCGTGTCACCCATGAACACTTTGGCCGGGTGACAGTTGAACCAAAGAAAGCCGAGTCCCGCGCCGACGAGCGCCATGCAGAAAACGGTCAGTTCGCCGTTGAACGGATAAAACGGAATCTGGAGGTAGGTCGCGATTTTGACGTTGCCCGAGGCGTAGGCGAGCACGGCAAACGCGAAGGCGGCGATCACCGTGCAACCGGCGGCGAGCCCGTCCAGACCGTCGGTTAGATTGACGGCGTTCGACGTGCCGAGGATCACGAGCGCGAAAAACAGCACCGTGAACGCGCCCATGTTGGCGATGACCGCGCCTTTGAAAAACGGGGCGTAAAGCGTGCGCGCCTGAATTTCCGTCGCGGGATTGAGCAGGAAAAACGCGGCGACCACTGCGGCGAGCGCGAACTGCACGACCAGCTTCATCCGACCGCTGATGCCGTCCGATTTTTTCTTGGTGACCTTGATGTAATCGTCCGCAAACCCGAGCAGCCCGAGCACGAGTGTGGCAAACAAGACGAGCCAGACTGCGCTGTTTTTCAGGTTCGCCCACAGCAGCGTGGAAACGATGGTCGCGCCGAGCAACAACACGCCGCCCATCGTCGGCGTCCCTTTTTTTCCGCCGTGCAATTCGGCGAGTTTGTGGACTTCCTCCTTCGTGCGAATCGGCTGTCCGAGCTTCAGCGAGATCAGTTTGCGGATAATCCGATTCCCAAACAGCAGGCAAAGGACGAACGCCGTCAATGCCGCCGCCATCGCGCGAAACGTCTCGTACTTGAAGACGTTGAACCCTCTGAACAGGTCGCTGAGTTGGTGCAGAAAATAAAACATCTAGGCGTGTCCGATGTTTTCGGCGGGCGATTTTGGTTCCGGCGTTTTGGCGGCGAACGCTTCGATGATGGTTTCCATCCGCGCGCCGCGGCTGCCTTTCACGAGCACGACGTCGCCCGGCTCCGCAATCTTGCGGAGGAGGGCGACTGCTTCATCGGTGGTCGCCGCATTCGATGTTTCCTCGACGCCGTTCGCGCGCGCCGCTTCGCCGATGAGCGCTGCCGTTTCACCCACGGTGATGAGGCAGTTCGCGCCCTCGCGCGCCGCCGCTTCACCGACCTGCCGGTGCGCGCGCGCCGTTTCGATGCCGAGTTCATTCATCTGCCCGAGCACGGCGATGCGACGCCCTTTTCCCGGGGTTGTGACGAGCGTGCGAATCGCCGCGAGCATCGAGTCGGGATTGGCGTTGTAGGTGTCGTCGAGAAAACGGATGCCGCCGATCGTTTTGACTTCGAGCCGGCCTTTGGCCAGCCGAACCTTCTGCAAACCCAAAGCGCACTCGGCGAGCGTCAGTCCAAAAATACGCCCAACGGCGACCGCGAGCGTCGCGTTTTGGATCATGTGCAGACCCGGCACGCTCAGCCAGCCTTCCACCGATTCGCCGCCCGCTTGCAGCGTGAAATGACTGCCTTCGAGCTGCGGGCGAACTTCCGTCACCCGCACTTCGCCGCAGCCAATGCCGGCGAGCACGACGCGCGCTTTCGTCCGGGCGGCGATGGTTTTTGAAAATTCATCATCGGCGTTGAGCACGAGATGACCGTCCGCGCCGACGGCTTCCGCCAGCATTCCTTTCTCTTTGGCGATAGCTTCGCGACTGCCCATGTTCCGATGTGGGCGACTCCGATGTTGGTGATGACGCCCACGTCCGGCGCGGCGATTTGGGCGAGCGGCTCGATCTCGCCGGGGTGGTTCATTCCAAGTTCAAAGACGCCGATTTCATCCGTCGCCGCCGCGCGCAAAATCGTTTGCGGAAGGCCGATGTGGTTGTTGAAATTGGCCTCGGTTGCGACGACGCGAAAACGTTCGGAAAGCACGGCGGCGGTAAAATCCTTCGTGCTCGTTTTGCCATTGCTGCCCGTGATGGCGACGACTTTGAGCGAGAGGCTGCGGCGGTAGGCAGCGGCAATTCTTTGGAGCGCTTGCAACGTATCGGCGGCGCGGATGAAGGCGAAATTCGACATCACTTCCGCCGGCAACTCCTGGACCACAGCACCGACCGCCCCGCGCGCCGCCGCATCGGCGAGGAATTTGTGACCGTCGAATTTTTCCCCGCACAACGGCACGAACAACTCGCCGCGCGCAATCGTGCGCGAGTCGGTCGAGACGCCGGTGATGGGCGCGGACGCGCTGCCTGGAAGCAGCTCGCCGGCGCACCACTGCGCGATTGTATGGAGGCTTACCGGGTCCACTTGCTGGGCGAAAAAGTCGGAGCGAACAGGCTGGTGGCGCGATGGTTGTCGTGCGCCTGTTTCAAATCGGATGACTCGCGGCGAAAACGAAAAATGCGCAGCGGCGCAAAAACGCGACTGAGCAACGGCGTCGATTTTTTGTGGATTTTAAGTTTCATGGATTTCAGCGGTACGGTTCGGCGACGGGAGTTTGGGCGAGGGCGAGTTGCGCCACGGCGGCGTCGTCAAAGGGCACGATGTGGTCGGCGAATTCCTGCGTGGTCTCGTGGCCTTTGCCCGCGATGAGGACGATGTCTCGCGGCTGCGCCATCGACACGGCTTTGAAAATCGCCTCCTTCCGGTCGATCGCGACTTCGTGGTTTGCGCCGCGAAAGCCCTGCTTGATGTCCTCGACGATCGCCTCGGGGTCCTCCTTGCGCGGATTGTCCGAAGTGATGATGGCCCAGTCCGCGAGTTGATCCACGACCGCACCCATCTTGGCGCGTTTGGCGCGGTCGCGATTGCCGCCGCACCCGAAGACGACGATGAGCCGGTTCGGGCGCAGGTCGCGCAACGTGTGGATCACGTTGAGCAGCGCGTCGTCGGTGTGCGCGTAATCGACAAAAATCTTGAACTGTCGTTTGGCCTCGACGGCTTCGAGACGACCGGGGACGCCCGGAGCTTTGGCGAGGCTGAGCACGGACGCGCGGACATCGAGTCCCATCGCCGACGCGGCGGCGAGAGCGGCGAGAGCGTTGTAAACATTGAACCGCCCAATCAGTGGCAGTCGCACGAGGTAGCTGCGGCCATTCGCATCTAATTGAAACGAGGTGCCGTTAACGTCGGCCTGGACATTGCTCGCTCGAAAATCGCACCTCGCGCCGAGCCCGTAGCTGATCACCGGCAGTTCCTTGGCAAACTTTTGCGCGAGCAGAGTGCCGTATTTGTCGTCGGTGTTGATGATCGCCTTGCCCTTTTTCTTCGTCTGCCGCGCGAGGTTTTCAAACAGCAGCGACTTTGCCGCGAAGTAGTTTTCCATCGTCCCGTGATAGTCCAGATGGTCTTGCGTCAGGTTGGTAAAAACCGCGGCGTCGAACTCCAGCGCACGCACGCGCTCCTGCGAAAGCGCGTGCGAACTGACTTCCATCGCCGCCGCCTTGCCACCGGCGTTGCGCATTTGCGCGAGCATTTCCTGCACGTCGAGCGACTCTGGCGTCGTGCGCGAGGCGGGCAGAATCCGCTCGCCGATTTCGTAGCGCACGGTGCCGATCAGGCCGCAGCGCCAGAAGGCTTCGTCGCAAATGTGCTTGAGTAAAAAGGTCGTCGTCGTCTTGCCGTTCGTCCCAGTGACCCCGGCCATTTTCAGGTGGTGCGACGGGTTTTTGTAAAACGCCGCCGCGACTACCGCCACCGCCGGGCGCGTGTCTTTCACCACGACGCAGGTCGCCTTCGGGTGCAGCACGGATTTTTCGCACAGCACCGCGACCGCGCCGAGTTCGATCGCACGGTCAATGAAATCGTGCCCGTCCACTTTTTCGCCGCGCAGGGCGACAAACAGAAACCCGGCTTTAACCCGCCGCGAATCGTACGCGACGCCGGCGATTTCGCGGTCGGCGGAACCGTCCACGCGGACAGTCTCCAAGTTCGCGATTAGGTGTTTGAGCAGCATGCCGTTTAGTCAATTGTCCCCTCGTGCGAACGGCCCGCCGAACGCGCGTTGGTGATGATG
>JANXWU010000411.1 GCA_025350985.1 Spartobacteria bacterium
CAGGAGGGAGGACGGGTGAACGGTCACGATGGTCTGCGCGCAGAATGCCGTCGCCGTGACTTGCCCGCGGTCGCGCAGTACGCGGGCGGCAGGGCCGAAAATGCTTTTCGCCGCCGTGCCGCCAAGGCAGAGCAGCACGGCGGGCTGGACGAGACGCAACTCGGCGGCGAGCCACGGGCGACAGGCGGCGATGTCGCGCGAGTTCGGCGTCTTGTGCAGACGCCGTTTGCCGCGCGGCTCCCACTTGAAATGCTTCACCGCGTTCGTGACGTAAGCGCTCTCGCGATCGATGCCGGCGTCGGCGAGGGCGCGGTCGAGAAGCTGGCCGGCCGGGCCGATGAAAGGCCGGCCCGCGCGGTCTTCGCTGTCGCCCGGCTGCTCGCCGACGAGCACGAGCGGCGCGTCCGTGCGGCCTTCGCCGAAAACCGTTTGCGTGGCATTTTTCCAAAGAGGACACGCGCGGCACTCGCACGCGACTTCGCGCAAGCGCGGCCAAGAGTCGGTCGCGGGCGGCTCGGCGAGGCCGTATTCGTCGTCTCGGACAGCCTTCGCCTCGCTTTGGTGCAGCATTTTTTTCACGCGCATCGGGGCTTCGTTCAAGAGCGTCGGGATCACCGCGGCCTCGGGCAGATTTTTCCAATAACGCTTCGGCATCTCCGCTTGCATCGCGTGGATTTTCACGCGCGCCGGGTTGAAAATGTGAGCGTAGTAATTGATCCACAGCGCCTCGACCGAATCGCCGACGGGCGCTTCAGATTTCGGCACCCCGACGGTGAAGGAAAGCTGCGCCCCGTCCCAATGCACGCACCGATCCGGCGTGAGGATCGACCAATTCATCGCGGCGAAACGGTCGCGGAAAAAAGGCGCGTTCCACTCGACGATGGAGTGCTCCGGCTCGAACCACGCGACATGCCACGTCGCGCCCTCGTGTGAGACGGCGCGGAAGCGGACGAACGCGCGCATCTTGTGGACATCGTGGCGCACCGCCTTGTCCATCCGCATCAGCTCGTTGACTTCGGGATCAACGATGATTTCGAGCAACTGCGGTTCGCCGTGGGTGAGCCGCCAGAGCACGCGGTAGAGCAGCGCCCACCGGCGTGGATCGCGATGGCACGCGACTCGTTTTGCCGTTTCGACAAAGGCTTTCGGCACCTGAAAACGCCGCGCATTTTTCTTCCCAGCTGCGTCTTCGTTTTCCTCAAACATCGCCAGCGCCGGCTGCGCGCCGCCCAGTTCCTCCCACGCGATTTCCTGCGGCGGCAATTCCTCCGCCAGCGCGCGCCGCGCGGACTTTTGCCAAGCCGCGAAAGTCGGAACGAACGTAATCTGGCGCATCGCTAGAACTCGCCCGATTCCACGCTGGCCGGCGCGGTCGCGAATAAATCGAGCTGTCGCGCCGGTGGCGTGAACGCGCGCATGGTCGCGTCCTTTTCCAGCAAGTGCGGCGAGTGGTCGGCCACGACGATGAATGGCATCATCTTTTTCAACGGCACGCGGAGGACCGTGAGATCGGCCAGCCGCAGCGCGTGCCACCGGCGAATGCGCAACATTCGATCGACGTTGCGCACGCCGAGTCCGGGCACGCGCAGCAGCAATTCCCGCGGCGCTTTGTTGAGATTGACGGGAAATCTTTCGCGATGGCGCAAAGCCCACGCAAGTTTCGGGTCAATACCGAGCGGCAGATTTGGTTCGGCCTGGGTGGTCAGTTCCCCGACCTCGAAGACGTAAAAGCGCAGCAGCCAATCTGCCTGATAAAGTCGGTGCTCGCGCACCAGCGGCGGTGCGATCAAGGGCAGGTCGCTCGACGCGTCGGGGATTGGACTGAACGCCGAGTAATAGACGCGCCGGAGTTTTTGCTCGCGGTAAAGCTTCGACGCCCGCTCCAAAATCGCGGAGTCCTTTGCCGGCGTGGCGCCGATGATCATTTGCGTGCTTTGTCCAGCGGGTGCGAAGCCGGGCGCTTTGGGGCTTTCTCGACGCTCAGCTTTGGACTGATCGATCCGCGCTTTGATCACACTCATCGACTTCTCGATGCGGCCGAGATTTTTTTCCGGCGCCAGCTTTTCCAAATCCGCCTGCGTCGGCAGCTCGACGTTGATGCTAATCCGGTCCGCCCATCGACCTGCTTCGGCGATTAATTCCGGCGAAGCTTCCGGGATGGTTTTGAGATGGATGTAACCTTTGAACCCGTGTGCGACCCGCAGCGTCCGCGCGACGCGCACGACCTGCTCCATCGTGTAGTCGGCATTGCGAATGATGCCCGAGCTGAGGAAGAGCCCCTCGATGTAATTGCGGCGGTAAAAATCCAGCGTGAGCTGCACCACTTCCTCCGGGGTAAACCGCGCGCGCTGGACGCCGCTGGACGCGCGATTGATGCAGTAAAGACAGTCGTAAACGCAAACGTTCGTGAGCAGGATTTTCAGCAACGACACACAGCGTCCGTCCGGGGTGTAGCTGTGGCAAATGCCGGCGCCGGTCGTGGAGCCAATTCCGCCCCGGCGCGAGTCGCGCTTGGTCGTCCCGCTGCTCGCGCACGAAGCGTCATACTTGGCCGCGTCGGCTAGGATCGAGAGCTTCTGGGAAAGTTTCATGATATGTTCGACTGAACACTATATTCGGCGGGTCCAACCGCAAATGTTTCAACCGGTTTTGCGGTGCGACGGCTGGCAGTTTGGGCACCACGCCGTTGTGCGACCGGCAATCGTGGCGCGCTGCAAAAGTTTCCCGTCGCGCGGACAGCGCCCGCCTTTTTTCCAACGCTGAAGCATCAGCCAATCGCCGGGCGGATCGCTCCAATCAACGCCGATCGTTTTCAACGCCACGCGGCAAACCATGCGCGCGGCACGCCACACTTCGCGCGTTTGTTTCGCGTCGAGTTGGGCCGCGCTGATCCGCGGATCGAGTCGCGCCTGCCAGAGAATTTCGTCCGCCATCCAATTCCCGACGCCGGGAAAAACATCTTGCGCCAGCAGCAGCGCCTTCAAGGGCGCGGTGCGGCGGCGCAGAAAAATTTCGCGCAATCTCGCGGTCGTGAATTGCGGCGAAGTCACCGCTGGCGGCAGCTTCGCCCACCACGCGGGCGCGCTTTTTCCATGATGAAAGCGCACGCGCCCGAACATGCGCGCATCGGCAAAGACCAACGCTTGTTTTCGCTGGAACAACACGAGGTGATCGTGGCGTCCCGGCTCGAAGCCCGCCGGCTCCACGCGCAACTTTCCGGTCATGCCGAGATGAAGACCGAGCCACGCATTTTTGGAAAAACGAAACAGCATTTGCTTCCCGTGCGTCTCCGAACTGCGCAGCGTCGCGCCGCGCAAAGTGCGCTCGATTTCCGCGGGATCGCTGCCTCGAAAAATCCTTTTTTCTCCGTGCAGCGCGATTTCGCGAACCCGCTGGCCGAGACCGGAATCCCAGCGTTTGCGAAAATATTCGACCTCGGCGAGTTCGGGCATGACTCAATGTTTATTCAGGCGCTTGCTCAACTGCTGCGCGAACTTTGGCCCGACTCCAGTCTCTTCGTGTTTGAAATAAATGAACGCGTCGTCCCAGCGCCGCTCCTGCCCGTGGATCCACTCCGCCCATTGCGCGATGTCCGCGCGGGAATAATCCTCCCGCCGCAGCCGCAAATATCCGAAGTCAGCGGTGGCCACGCGCGGCGTGGTCAGTTCCGCGCTCTCGGCCACGCAGAGCGCCGCATTGTGCTTTTGCAAATGCTCGAAGACATCCTCCGAAAACCACGACTCGTGGCGGAACTCAAACGCCGCCCGCATTCCACGCGGCAGCGTTTGCAAAAAGGCGAGCAACAGCGGCGCGTCCTTTTGCAAGTGAGGCGGAAGCTGGAAAAGAATCGCGCCGAGTTTTGCGCCCAAGCCCGCGACGATGCCGTGGAAATAATCCAGCGTGTCCTGGCAATCGCGGAGCTTGGCGAAATGCGTGATTTTCTGCGGCGCTTTCAGGCTGAACCGAAAATGCTCCGGCGTTTTTTCGCGCCAGCCCTCGATCGTCTTCGCGCTCGGAATGCGGCGGAACGAATAATTGCTTTCCGTCGTCGAAAATCGCGCCGCATAAAACGCCAGCATCTTGCTCACCGCCAAATCCTCGGGGTAAAATTTCCCCTTCCACTCTGGATACTGAAAGCCCGACGTGCCGATCCAAGGTTTCATTCCCGGCGAAACTGCTCCGTCACTTGCGCGACGACGAAGCCCGCTTTCCGAATCGTGGTGTGGTTGATCATCGTTTTGCCGTCCGGCTGCAAATACATCCACTGACTCATGCGCACGTTCGCCAGCGGGTTGCCTGGAGAGAGCGCCAGCGTGAAACTCCAGTGAAACACATTGCCGTACGCTTCGCCGCGCGCGGTGCCGACCATGTCATTCGCCGTGGCGGAAAAGTGATGCGCATCCTGTCGGCGAATCCGCCACGACCGATGCTGCGTTTTGCCGTCGCCGAAGGTCAAATTCTGCTCCAGGTGCAGGACATTTCCCTGCCAATGGCCAACGGTGTCCGTCGTCACACGTTCCGTGGGAGCGCCGCCCGCGCTCTCCCGCACCCCTGAGGAGTGAGTGCAGCCGGCAAAAAAACGATCCGGTTGAAACACCGGGCGACCGCCCGCGAAGTCCGATGGTTTCAGGCTCGCGCAGCCAGCGAGGGTCAGGGTGGCGGCGAGGCAGACAGGGACAAAATTTTTCAGGCGTCGTGTGTTCATGCCGGCTAGTTACTTCTGCTTCGTGCATCGGCGCCCTTTCGGATTTCAGCGAAACCCCGCAAGCCAGTTCGTTCCAACCGGCTGACTCACCGCCACCGAATCCCCCGTGTGTTCGCCTTTTTCTCCAGCCGCCTCGGATGCATCGGTTCCATCGTCGTCTCGATTATCGGATCGATTATCTTGACGCTGCTGGTGCGCAGTTGCAGCGGTTGAAAACAAATCACAGTTGCGAGCGCAACGGCATCACCACCCATTCGCTGAGCCGTTCCCACACCCCGCGTTTCCGAAATTCCTCCAGCGAATAAAGGCGCGCCCGCTTCAAATCGGCCGCGAAGATGCTTTCCATCTCCGCGCCGAATTTTTCATCGAGGACGGTCACGTCCAGCTCTTCGTTGATCTGCGCTGAACGCGTGTCGAATTTTCTCACTCCTCCGCCGTCTCCTTGATCTCCGCCTGCGCCGCGCTCAGGCAGCCGCCGAAAATAATGATCGAGCCGGAAAGGTAAATCCACATCAGCAGTGCGATGACGCCGCCCAGCGTCCCGTAGAGTTTGTTGAAATGCGCAAAGTTTTTCACATAAAGCACGAACAGGTCGCGGATGAGCATCAGGGCAAAAGTAACGATCACTGCCGCCAGCCAGACGCCGGGGAATTTTTTGCGCGGATAGGGCGCGAATTTGTAAAACATGCTGAAGCTGTAAAAGAGCACGGTCGGCGGCACGACCCATTGGAGGAGCCTGAAGGCGACCACCATCAGGCCCGATCCGTATGCCAATCCCAGCCCCCAATAGTAGCCCTCGATGTATCTCATGATCACCGGCAGGATCACCCCGAGCAGCAGCGCGCTGGCGACAATGCCGATCATCGCGAGATTGCGCAGCGGCATTTTCCACCACGGGATTTCATGCGTGTGCCAGGCGCGGTTCACGCCGTGGACGAGCGATTGAAAAAAACGCAGTGAACTCCAGGCGAGCCCGAGGAAGGCAATCGCGCCGGCACTTCCGCGGGTCTTCATCACGCTGATGATGGTGTTATTCACCAGCTCCGAGGCCACTGGCGCGTAGGCATCGACAAAGCCGACAATCCGCTCCTGCACCGCCGCGCGATCGAGGAACATCGCGCCGATGGAGATGAACAACAGCAGCAGCGGAAACACCGAGAAGAAGGCGTAGTAGGCGAAGGAGGCCGCGCGCAGTTCGCCGTCGGTTTCGGAATACTTGCGCATCGCCAGCCAGAGCACGTTCCAGCAGTGGCACAGGAACTGGAGGGCTCGGGGAAAACGCGCGCGGCTACCGCTCATCGCCGCCAGCCTACCACCATCGCCCCCGCTGCCAAGCGATGGCATTGGCAACGCCGGCAGCCCGCGACTGCGCTCGCGATTGCGGTCGCATTCAGCGACGGCTACGCTGCCGCCCGTGAGCGACTCCGGGAAAATCCTCGCCCCGCCTCCGCTGAAACGCCCGCGCGCGCGCCGGTTTCGGCGCGTGATTTTCATCCTCGCGATCCTGCTCGTCGTCTTCCACCGGCTCCTGCTCCACGAGATCATCGGCCTGGTCGTGGCCCGGATTTTGGCCCGCGAAAACATCCACCTTTCCTTCGCGATGGAAGGCTCGGTCTTCACGAGCGTCGTCTTGAAAAATGTCCGCGGCTCTCCGATGCCCGGCCGCATCTCGCCGGTGGAAAAAATCGCCATCGAGCGTGTCCGCCTCGACTACAGCCTGCTCACACTGCTGCGGCGCGGGCCGGATTTTTTTCTGGAAAATCTTGAAGTCTTCAACGCCGACATCGTGGCGCGCGAGGTCGAGCGCCCCGACCGGCCCAAGCGGGAAAAGAGCCTCGCGCGCGACCTGCGCGATTTTTTTCACGCGCCGATTTTCGCGGCGGATCGCGTCCGCGGCGAGAACGTCAATGTTCTCCTCCACACGCGCGACGGCGACTTGGTGCTCGCGCAGGCCAGCGTGCTCTTCGATCCCCGGCACGAGGGATCGCTGCGTGTCGCGCGTTTCCGTTTGCCGAACGGGCGCGCGTGGGAAAATCTCGCCGCGACGACCATCTCCTCCCAGCGGTTGCTGATCGCGCGCGGACTCGTTCTCGACGACGAGGTTTGCTTTCACTCGATCCAGCTCGACGCCTCGAAACGCGCGGAAAAAATCTGGCAAGCGTCCTTTGACGGAAACTTCTTCGGCGGCAGCGCGTCCGGTTCGCTGCGCTTCCTCGACGCCGTCAACCGAGCGCGTTTAGAACTTCGCGGCACCGGTCGCGAACTCGCTTTGGGAAACCTCACGCGCTACTTCGATCCGCGCTCCCCGGTCGCGGGAACGGTGCGCGACTTTTCCCTGAACTTTTCCGGCGATCCCGACGCGCCATCGTCCTGGAACGGGCTCGTCTCGGCGCGCGCCGAGCCTTGCGTGATCGACCAGTTGAAGACCGATCGCGCCACGGTTTCGATCAACTCGCACGAAGGACACGCCGACTTTTTCCTCGGTGAAAATAGACTCGCCATCCACGCCCGCACTCAACTCCCGGCGCGACTCGCCAGTCTCGCGGACACCGAGTTGACCGGCGACGCTCAACTGACCGCGCCGAAATTCCAACAGATCGCCAAAGGACTCGACGGTGGCGCGATCGAGGCGGGCGCAAAGTGGAATCTTCGGCACCAGAAATTCACGGCGACTGCCACCGGTGTCGCCCAGGAAATCGCCTCGACTGGTTTCGCGCTCCACGCCGCCCGCGCGACGATTCAGCTTTCAAAATATCTCAAGCAGCCCAGGGAGTCCGAGTTCTTTGATGGTTTGGAATCCAAAGTGGCGGTCGATTTTCAAGAGATGCGCATTCGCGATTTTGCGGCGGATTCCGGCGGCGTAAAACTCGACACGCGCGAGCAGCGCTTCCACTTCGGGGAACTGACCATCGCCCGCGCCGAAAACATTCTCTCGGCGTACGGCGACTGCGACGTGCCGCGCCGCGGCAGTAATTGGGCGAACACTTTTTTCGACGCCGAATTGTCCGTGCATGCTCCGCGCGTCAACGCCTTCAACGCGGAACCGAAACTCACCGGCGTGAACGGCAGGCTGGAGGCGAAAGGTCGTGTCGCGCATCGCGAAACTTTTGACGGAAACATCACCGCCACCGGCAGTGACATCGCGTTTCAGGAGTTGACGGCGGAGAACCTCGGCGTCGAGGTCACGATTCAAAAAAGCGTCGCAAAGGTGAACACGCTCGACCTCAAAATAAACGGCGCCGACCGCGTGTTCGCGCGCGGCAGCATCGGGTTGCTACCACCGTTCGACTACGACGGCACGCTCAGCGCCCGGGTGAAAGATCTCGCCTTTTTCCAGCCGTTGCTGCGCCTTTCGGGCCACCACGAAACGGTCGGCGGTTCGTTCGCACTCGATTGGTCGGGCACCGGCTCCGCCTCGCCGCCACAGCATTCTGGAAAGGGTCAACTGGAACTCCAAAAGGCCCGTTACGGAGCCATCGAAATCACCGAGGCCAAACTGGGAGGTTTGTATTTCCCCGGCACCGCGAATTTTCCGGATGTGCACGTCGTCAGCAACCAAGGCGTTCTCGACGGCGTGCTCGACCTTCTCGAAGGCAAGCTGCGGTTCCACGACATCGCGTTTCAGCGCGGCGGCGAGAAGCTGACGGGCTACGTCATCCTGCCCATCGATCTCTCGCGAATCGGCCAGCCAGGCCTGTTCCCGCTCGACCAGCGCATCGCGGCGGTGCTCACGGCCACCAGCCTCGATCTCGAAAAAGTGGCGACCAGTTTCGGAAAAAAATCGCCCGTTAGCGGCACGGTCACCGCGAATGTTTTTGCCGGCGGCACGCTCGCCACGCCGACGGCGCACCTGAAACTGGCCGCCCGGGATTTGAAACCGAAAGCACAGCCGAAGATCGAGCCCACCGACCTTGACGCCAATCTCCACTTTTCCCAAAACGAACTCACGCTCGCCGCGAGTGTGAAGCAGCGGCAACTTCAGCCCATGGACGTTCGCGGCAAGCTGCCCTTCGACGTTCAAAAAACGCTCGCCGCCAAACAGCTCGATCCGCAGACGCCGGTGGAGTTAAAAATCAAACTCCCGAAATCGCCGGCCACGGCGCTCGCGCAGTTCGCGCCGATTGTGCGTTTCGTCGAAGGCCAGATGGCACTCGAAGCTCAACTCGCGGGCACCATCGGCCAGCCCCAACTCAGCGGCGCGGTGACGTTCGACCTGCCCGCCATCCGACTGCGCGACCCCGCGATGCCCGCGGTGAACGGCTTCCGGGCCGATTTGCGTTTCACGGAAAAGCGTCTGGCGGTCGAGCGGTTCAGCGGCGACGTATCGGGCGGCCCGTTCAGCCTCGCGGGAAAAATCGGTTTTGAAAAACTGAACGCGCCATCGCTGGCCCTCCATTTTCGTGCGCAAAACCTCCTCATCGCCCGCAACGAATCGCTGACGGTTCGCGCCGACGGCGATTTGAAAATCGCCGGACCTTTTAACGCGGCGACGATCACCGGCACCGCCAGCCTGACCAAATGCCGGTTCGTCCGCGACATCGAGATTTTGCCGATCGAACTGCCCGGACGCCCCGCGCCGAAGCCGCCGCGCGCCGCCTCGGGTTTCTCGCTGAAGGCTCCGTTCGCGGAATGGAAATTCAACGTCGCGATCAAAACCAAAGATCCGTTTTTGATTCGTGGAAACCTGACCAATGGCGTGGCGGAGGCCGATGTGCGACTCGCTGGAACGGGGGCGGCGCCGACCATGCGGTC
>JANXWU010000415.1 GCA_025350985.1 Spartobacteria bacterium
TTCGATGAGAAGGAAATCGGCATCCGGCACTTCTGGTGACTGGCCATCGTCTATAAATGCCACCTTCGGAAAGTCAGCCAGCAGCCAGACCAGCGGATGATAACTGGAGGCAACGATGTTGCCGGAAAGGGAATGATTTGCCGGATCGCTTTTCACGAGGGTGTCCAGACGATCCGTTAGCTTCTCTATCTCGCGGTAAGTCTGGACATAGACATAGGGTTCCTTCTCATCCGTGTAGTGCGCGAAGTTTAACCGCAGGGCAAGGTAGCCGGGTATGGCAAGACAAAGAACTGCCATCGCGATGACGAAGGACTTGCCCAAGTATCCGCCAATCAGGCTGACCCCTGCCCCCAGCACAAAGTAAAAGGGCCAAAGCAACGAGGCCACACACCACGGGGTTTTATATTTAATCAGACTGTAAGCCGCCAGCGCGCCCAGTCCGTAAATGGCGAGATAACGCAGCAAGCCATTCTGCCGGGGTAGGAAAGCCAAGGGGACGCAGATGAGGCCGATCAAGGCGGGTTGTTCGTAGCGGACCATTAACCAAACCCAATACCAATGTCGCAGGTCTTTCGCGTGTCCCGCTCCATCGGGCCCCGTTCCACGCTCGAACCAGATACTATAAGTCTGCCATAGTCCATTGAGTGCCGACGGGTCGAAAAACCCACCGGAGTAAAAGAAGACGACCAAGAAAGTGGAAAAGCCAAGGACAGCGGCCAAGTCAGTCAACGTCCACTGTTGACGGGCACAGGGGGAGAAGGTGGCGGGAAAGAGCCATTGCCACGCGAGCAGGCATGGGACGGCAAGAAGGAAACATACAACATGAATGACATAGGTCTCCTTGGTTAAGAGCATCCCGGCCAGCGCGAGGCCGCTGCTCCAAAGATAGGTCTTGTGCCCGGACTTCCACAACCCGGCGACGCCCCACACAAATAACAGAAGAAAGAACACCAGCTCCGACTCGTGAATGGCGTAGCGGGCATAGAAGACCATGGCCGGCGAAACCGCCATCGCCAAGGCGGCGAACCAACACGTTCGGCGGTCAAGGAAACGGTCGAAACGAGTAATAAGCCAGACGCTGAGGACACTAACTATGACGACGGGCAGCCGCAGCGCCCAGATATGACGGCCGAAGAGCGTCTGAAAAAGAAAGAGGACATACATGTGCATCGGCCCGTGGAAATTCGCGGGGTCGTAGCGGTAAAGCCCGGTGTGAGTGATTTGATCGACAAAGAAGCCATTCACGCCTTCGTCAAAATGCGGCGGCTTAAGTCCGAGCCACGGCAGCCGCAACAGCGCGGCCAGCAGGGTGATCGCGAGGGGGATCAACCGGGGCAGCGTGAGAAGGTTGTTGGTGGTCGGCATTGGAAGGCGTTCACGAAACCTGAATGGGCGGAGAAACTCAAACCTCAAGAATGCGCCTAGGAACTGCGAGAACCCGTGGGGCTAACTGGATTGCATTTTGCAGTTGTGCGCGATTTGCGAAACGCAGACTTTTGCCGCCATGCCCGCACCCGAAGTTTCGCTGGTGATCCCGGCCTTCCAAGAAGCCCGGCGTCTCCCCGCGAGCCTGCGCCGCGTCGCGGAATTTTGCGAGGACGCACCGTGGCCGTGCGAAGCCATCGTTGTCGTGGAGAATAGCAGGGACGGCACGCTGGAACTTGCCCGGAGCGCGATCACCGGTCGGACGTGTGTGCAGGTCGTCGATAACCAGGTGCATCGGGGAAAGGGCTATGCGGTTCGCAGCGGTGTGCTGCGGGCTGGCGGCGCGATTATTTTCTACATGGACGCAGACCTGAGCACGCCGCTGGAGGAGGTCGCGCGCTTCGTCGAATTCTTCGCCGTCCACCCCGAGGTCGATGTGCTCGCGGGCAATCGCCAGCACGCCGCCAGCCGGATTGTCCGCCGTCAGACGCGATTACGCGAAGCGATGGGCCAGACGTTTAACGTCCTCCTGCGCCTGCTCGCGCCGGTGCAGATGCGCGACACGCAATGCGGTTTCAAGGCCTTCCGGCGTGAGGCGGCGTGTGAGATTTTTTCGCGGCAAAAGCTGGACGGGTTTTCGTTCGACGTCGAGGTGCTCCTGCTCGCGGAGCGGCTTGGCTTCAACGTCGCCGACTTGCCGGTGCAATGGAGCAACTCGCCCGACTCGAAAGTGCGCATCGTGCGCGACAGTTTCAAAATGCTGGGCGACGCCGTGCGGGTGCGCCGGCTCGTGGAGCGGACGCTGCGGGAAATGCCGCGTGCCGGCGGTGGGGATTCCGAATCTTGTGTGAACCAGCCCGGCGGCCTACGATGAAACGCTGCTGACGCATACCCTAAGCAATGAAAGCCTTTGTCGTTCTCGTTCTTTGTCTATTGATTTTCGGAGTCGCCGGATTTTTCGGCTATCAGATATTCATCAAGCCCCAGAAGGAGGCGAAAAAAGAGGCGCTGGAAACTGGCGGCGCGAACACACCTGGCAAAGCGCCGCCGGACCCGAGCTTGCCGGAGTTTCAGCGCTGTTTGAAGTTGAGGAACGAGAAAAAAGTGCTGGAAGCGCGGACGGGGTTCGAGGCGTTCATCGAGAACAATCCGAACTCGACCAAACTGGAGGAGGCGAAGGGGCAAATCGGCGAGATCAACACCGACATTTTTTTCTCCAACACGCCGTCGCCGGACAAGGAGCAGTATGTGATTCAGAAAGGCGATTTGCTGACGAAGATCGCGAAGAAAACCAAGGCGCCGGTCGAGTTGATCATGCGCACGAACAACCTCGCCGACGCGACGAAGCTGCGCATCGGCCAGATTTTGTGGGTGCCGCATCCGAACTTTTCGCTCGTCATCAACCGCCGGGAAAAAAAGATCGTGCTGATGAACGGCGGGAAGTTTTTCAAACAATACAACGTCAAGGCGTGGAAGGCGCCGGGCTCCAAAACGACCGGCCCGCTGACCGGAAAAGTCGGCGAAAAAATCGCGTATAAAAACGGGCAGCGGGCGGCGTTTGGCTCGAAGGAATACGCGGGCAGCGCGCGCTGGATCATGCTCACGCCCGCGGGCTACACCATTTATGGCGAGAACACCGCCGAGGCTGGCGGCACGAACCCGCCGGCGAACGGGCTGGGCGTCTCGGCGGAGGATGCGGAGGAGCTTGCGGCCTTGATTAGCAAAGACGTTCCCGTAACAGTGGAAGGCTGATGAAAGCGCAGCCGTTGGAATTTGAAAAACCCATCGTCGAACTCGAACGGAAGCTCGACGAACTGCGCCGCGACTCGCGCGCCCAGGACATCGATCTCGACGCGGAAATGCGCCGGGTCGAGTCGAAAATCGAGGAGACGCGGCGTCAGATTTACGCCAACCTGAGCGCGTGGCAGCGTGTGCAAATCGCGCGCCATCCACAACGACCGTACATGCTCGATTACCTCCAGCACGCCTTCACGGATTTTGTGGAACTGCACGGCGACCGGCTCTTCGGAGACGACAAATCAATGCCCGGCGGCCTAGCAACGGTGGGCGGCATTCGGTGCGTGATTATTGGCCATCAGAAAGGCCGGGACTTGAAGGAAAACCTCAAGCGAAATTTCGGCAGCGCGCACCCCGAGGGTTATCGCAAGGCCATGCGATTGATGAGGCTGGCGGAAAAATTTGGCCTGCCGGTGGTGTCGCTCATCGACACGCCCGGCGCCTATCCGGGCGTCGGCGCGGAGGAGCGCCACATCTCCGAAGCCATCGCAGTGAATCTGCGCGAGATGATGATTTTGCAGACGCCGATCGTGGCCGTCATCATCGGCGAGGGCGGCTCGGGCGGCGCGCTCGGCATCGGCGTGGGCGACCGCGTGCTCATGCTGGAAAACTCGTACTACTCGGTGATTAG